>DASUTC010000358.1 GCA_036374795.1 Herpetosiphonaceae bacterium | reverse complement strand
ACGCCTCCGTAACCGGCACGGCTTTCCATGAAAACATCGCGGCAAAGACGAGCAGCCACGCGATCGAAATCCAGCGTGGTGTTCCGCGTCGAAGAGAAGTAGATACGTGCTGGCTCATCGTACACCTTTCTGGTTACTTGGTTAAGACGACATACGCCTGGCAACGGCCTACGCTGTCACGAGTCTATCGGCGATCGATCAATCGTTTGTTCCGCCGCACCTCCTTTGTCTTGCGCAAAAACGATCCGCGCGGAGCAGGGTTGTTGAATGATTGGAGCACGCGCCGCGACAGCCGCGCATGCCGCAAGCCACGGCCAGCTATGGGAGAGCTTTTGAGATTGGCGTGAGAGGAATCTGGGGGGTTCACACCAGAAATTTTACTAGAAATTTACTTCATCGATCGTCGCTCCGTCAAGTCCTTATCGCTACTCAGGACCGCAGCGCCACACGAAGGCGGTAACAATTGTTAACAGGCTGTTCATGGCACGGTCATACACACGCAGCCGCAACCGACGTATCATAGATCGTAGAAAGACGATGTATCGAAAGGAATAAGCTATGCGGATTCTTCGTATCGGCTCGCTGGTTGGCCTGCTTGGGCTGCTGCTGGCCGCGTGTGCGCCGCAGGAGGTGACAGCCGACGAGATCATGCGCCGGATGGAGGCCGCGCGCAATAATCTGAAAACCGCGCATGTGATCGCCGATGTCTCGCTCACGACGCCGGAGCGTAACGGCTCGTTCACCGTGGAGGCCTGGGCCGAAAAGACCGATCAGACCGACGCCGCAGGCAAGCCGATCGGCAAGCTGCACGCCAAAGTGCTCAACGCCAGCGAGCAGGATGTCGTCGGCAGCGAGTTCGTCAGCGACGGCGATACGTTCTGGCTGTACCATCCCAAGGCCAACAAGGTGATTACCGGCAAGCGCAGCGACCTGAAGCAGGGCCAGGCGGGCGCAGCCGATCCCGCCGCGCAGATGCTCAGAATGCAGGAGATGCTGCAACAACTGATCGACGGCTCGAACGTCACGATCGAGAATCGCAGCGAGCAGGTGGCTGGCCGCGACACCTGGAAGATTCGCCTGACGCCCAAGCCGGAGACGCAGCAGCAGTTGCAGCTCGGCAACGTCATCGACACCACGCTGTGGGTCGATAAGCAGAGCGACCTGCCGGTCAAAGCGCTGATCGACGCTAAAGATCTTGGCAGGCTCGAAGCCACGGCGACGACGCTCGATCTCAATCAGCCGATCGACGGCGACCACTTCAGCTTTACGCCGCCCGCCGGAGCAGATGTGATCAACGCCGCCGAGATCGCCAAAAAGGCGCGACCGCAGGCGACGACGCTGGACGAGGCGCGTACGCAGGCGTCCTTCCCGGTGCTGGCACCGGCGACGCTGCCCGACGGCGTGCAGCTCGACGAGGTTCAGCTCCTCAATATGCGCGGCGAAACCGTGATCCAGAACTACTCAGGCACGATCAACTTTAGCCTGGTGCAGGGCAAGGGCCGCTTCCCAGGCGAGGGCAGCATGCCAGACGGAGCGCAGACGCAACAGGTTACGGTGCGCGGGCAGAGCGCCACGCTGATCACCGGCGGCGGCGCGCAGCAGGGCACGCTCCTGCGCTGGCAGGAGCAGGGCGTGACGATCGTGATCGCCGGAACGCTGACGCCCGACGAAGCGAGCCGGATCGCCGAGTCGCTCAAGTAGCACGGCCAAGATGGTCGCAGACGATCGCAGGGCACGGGTTAAGCCGTGCCCTGGTCGTTATAGTGCTAAAATTGAAGGTGTCGCCTTCGAGACAGTCTGAAGAGTACGGGGACAGCACATGCAACAGGACAGCAACCTGATCCGCGCGCGCAGCCTGGCCCGCCGCTACACGATGGGCAAGGAAGCGGTCATGGCGCTCAACGGTGTCGACGTCGACATTCGGCGCGGAGAGTTCGTCGCGCTGGTCGGGCCGTCGGGATCGGGCAAATCAACGCTGCTGAATCTGATCGGCGGCCTGGATCGACCGACTGAGGGCGAGATCTGGGTCGAGGATCTGGAGCTGGGCAAGGCCAGCGATAAACGTCTGGTACGTTATCGCCGTGATCGCATCGGCTTTATTTTTCAGAGCTTCAACCTGCTGCCCACGCGCAGCGCCGTCGAAAACGTCGAGGTGCCGCTGATGCTGGCCGGACAGGGCCGCAAAGCCCGCCGCGAGCGGGCGCTGCACCTGCTGGAGCAGGTTGGCCTGGGCAAGCGTGCCCGCCACAAGCCGAACGAGCTATCCGGCGGCGAGATGCAGCGCGTCGCCATTGCCCGCGCGCTCGCCAACAGCCCGATCCTGCTGCTGGCCGACGAGCCGACCGGCAACCTCGACTCGAAGACCGGCAAGGATATTCTGAACATGCTGCGCGATCTGCTTCAGACGCAGGGCTTGACGCTGGTGCTGGTAACACACGATATGAACGTCGCGGGCTACGCCGACCGGATCGTGCATCTGCTGGATGGCCGGATTCAGCGCATCGAGACGGCTGCTGAGCGCGACGGGCATCTCGCGGCGACCGAGGCGGTGGAGGTGACACGATGATGATGGGCGATATGGTCCGCACCGCGCTCTCCAATCTCGGTCGGCGCAAGGTCCGCACCGTGCTGACCTCGATCGGCGTGATCGTGGGCATTCTAACGATCGTGACGATGGTTTCGCTGGGCATTGGCGTGCGCATGGAGATCAACAAGCAGTTTCAGGCGATCGGGCTGGAGCGTGTCTTTGTGCGGCCTCAGGAGGACGAGCAGAACTTTTTCACGCAGTTTGCCCGCCCGGAGCGCACCAGGCCGATCTTGCAGGCCGATGTCGAGCGCTGGCGGCAGCAGCCCAACGTGATCGAGGTCATCCCCAATGTCGATCTGCCGCTGGGCGTGGCGAGCGCGCTGAAGATCGGCGAGCGAGCGCAGCAGATAGGCGTGGCCGGCGCGATTAATCCGCTGGATCAGGACCCATTCGAGACGCCGCCGACCGCGCTGGCAGGCGCGATCGAGGTGCCGGAGGAGCCGGGCAAGATCGTGCTGACGGTGGACGCGCTGGATGAGCTGGATATTCCGCGCAGCCGCTTCGGTGAGCTGATCGGGCAGCAGGTGGAGATCGTGCTGCAAGCGCCGCGCGGCGAGACTCAGACCTTTCCCTTCGAGGTTGTAGGCGTGTCGTCTGAGGAAAGGCAGGTGGTGCGCATCCCGCTCGCCGACCGTGCCGCGATGAAAAGCTGGTGGTTCAACGCACCGCAGTTGCTCGAAACCGAAGGCTACGACTCGGTGACGATGCGCGCGACCAGCATCGCTGAGGCCAGTACGCTGGTGCAGCAGTTGCGCGGCGAGGGCTTTCGCGTTCAGTCGCTTGAGCTGATCCTCGAACTGGCAAATCAGGTCTTTACCGTGATCAACGTCATGCTCTCGTCCGTCGGCGGCCTGGCGCTGCTCGTCGCGTCGCTGGGCATCGTCAACACGATGATTATGTCAATCTATGAGCGCACCCGCGAGATCGGCACGCTCAAAGCGATCGGCGCGTCGCGGGGCGACATTCGGCTGATGTTCATGATCGAGGCCGGCATGATCGGCGTGATCGGCGGCGTGATCGGCATCATCTCTGGCTGGGCGCTGGGCCTGCTGCTGAACCGCGTGATCCTGTGGTACATCGAGCGCGAGCAACTGCCGGTTCGCGGCGATTTCTTCGTAGTAACGCCGACGCTGGCGCTGGTGGCGCTGCTGTTCGCCACGCTGATCGGCGTGATCGCCGGGCTCTACCCCGCGAACCGCGCCGCGCGTCTCGATCCGCTGATGGCGCTCAGGCACGAGTAAGGGCGGAATCAGCGATAGACCAGGGGAACCAGCGACCAAGGGAACAAGAGACGCGGCCTGACGCTTTTGTTCCTTTGCTCCTTTGTTGTTCTGTTCTCTGGTAGGCCCTCACACCCTCGGCCTCGCTACACTCGTCCCCCCATTTGCTACCATCGGGCACCTCTGGTATAATCGCCGAGGAAATTAACACCTTTCTGCTCTGCGACGGCGACCACAGCGCGCCGTCGGTTGCTTGTTCGCAGGGCTAATTCCATAGAAAGGAGGTGCAACATGCGCGCACGTAACTACGAGTTGATGTACATCATCGACCCCACGGTTGGAGGCGATGAAGACTATACCGCCATCGCCGAGCGGGTTCAGGGCTATATCGCCAATGCCGGTGCGACGGTACAGGATGGCGAGGCCATCGCTCCCACTGGCCGCCGCAAACTAGCCTACGCGATCCGCCACAACGGCCAGGATCTGACAGAGGGCTTCTACGTCTTCACTCGGTTCGAGGCACAGCCGCAGCAGATTCCGACGATCGAACGCGACCTGAAGCTGACCGAGCAGATCATGCGCTATCTCCTCACCGTTGTTGAGTAGCAAGCCCATGAGCGGCGAGCCGCGAGCGAACACGATCGAAGCACACCAGTGCATCGGTACATGTGCATGGTAAGAGGTTATGGCGAAGGACTTGAATAAGGTGATGTTGATTGGCCGCCTGGGAACGGAGCCTGAGCTGCGCTACACCCAGCAGGGCGTGCCAATTACGACGTTCCGCATGGCGATCTCGCGGCAGTGGCGCGATAGCGAGGGCAACCAGCGCGACGAAACCGAGTGGTTCACCGTCGTTTCCTGGAATCGGCTGGCCGAGATCTGTAGCGAATTTCTCCAGAAAGGCGCGCGCGTCTATATCGAGGGGCGGCTGCAAAACCGCTCCTGGGACGATGCTCAATCGGGGGAGAAGCGCTACCGTACCGAAATCGTCGCGAACGACATGATCATCCTCGAAAGCCGTCCTGGCGGTCGTGCCGATCCCGGCGATGACCTGGGCGGTGAGCGCGGATTCGGCGGCTCGCGCTCGGCAGGTGGTCCACGCGGCGGCAGCCGTAGCACGTATGAAGATCATGGCGGATTTAGCGACGAAGATATTCCGTTCTAGTTGAGAGTAAAAACAATTATCAAGTATCGAGCGTGAATCACACGGGTGTTCATTGATAACTGATAATTGATAATTGGTGAGAGCATGGCTGAAGATACAAATCTACCAGAAGAGCAGGAGGAGCCCCAGCCAATCCAGGGCCGTCGGCGCATCACTCCTGCCGCGACAACCGTTTCGGGCGGCGCAACCCGCCGCCGCTACACGCCCCGGCGTAAGGTCTGCCAGTTCTGCGCTGACAAGATCCACACGCCGGACTACAAAGACATCAAGCGCCTCCAGCGCTATATCTCGGACCGTGGCAAGATCCTGCCGCGACGCCGGACCGGCACCTGTGCCAAGCATCAGCGCGGCCTGGCGACGGCGATCAAACGTGCCCGCCACATTGCGCTGTTGCCCTTCGTGGCAGCGCCGACGCGCGGCTAACCCCCACCGCGCACGCAGGTTCAACCTATGTTGAGCTGACCGATTTGACCGGGCACGGGAGCAGATATGCCCCGTGTCCGTTGCTTTGGAAAAGGAACTATGAGCAACCGACCACGTCCTTCTCAATCTCCTGAGCGCCGCCCAACCCGCCGCCAGCTCGCGGCCCAACAGCGCGAGGCTAACGTTCAACGCCGTGCGCTGCTTGCGATCGGAGGAGCTGTCGGATTGGCGCTCCTATTGATTATCGGCGGCTTCGTCTACGCCGCTCTGATCCAGCCGAGCGCCACGGTCAAGACCGTCAACAACGAGACGCTCACGCAGGGCAAGTACGAAGAGCTGGTGCGCGCCAACACGATCCAGCAGATCGTTCAGGGCCTACAATTCAGCAAGCTCTTCGGCTCGAACCAGAGCCTGGGACAGAGCGGACGCTTCGACGAGCAAATCATTCAGGCCAACGTGCGCCTGACCGAGATCGGCACCTCGCGGGACCGCCAGCAGCCGCGCGACGACGCCACCGTCCAGCAGTGGGTCGATCGGCAGATTTTAGAGCAGGGAGCCAAGCAAGAGCTGAGCATCGATCCGCAGCAGGGCGAGATCGATCAAGCGCTGGTCGCTCAGTTCGGCGCGCTGCTCGACGCTGCCGAGCCTGTCACCGGCACCGCGACCACCACAGCGACCGATACCGTCGAAACCGCCGCTGCAACCAGCGCGGCTGCCACGAGCGCGGCCACGAGCGCCGCTGCCGGAACGCCGACCGCCACCGCGCTGCCGACCGCCACGCCGCTGCCCGACGAGGCGACTCAGCAAGTCAGCGAGATCGTCGATGTGCTCTACACCGAGTACACCAACATCCTCGAAGCGTTGCCCGAAGGCGCGACCGAGCGGCAGCGCACGCCGCAGGTCGACAAAGAAGAGATGCTGCGCGTGATGCGCGATGCCGCGCGCGAGCAGGTGATCCGTGATCGCGTCGGCGAGGCGCTCGTCAAGGAAGTGCCAGCCGACGACCAGACCGAGCCGACCTCGATCCAGACGCGGCATATCCTGCTGCGCGTGCCGCAGGAAACACCAACGCCCACACCCGACGAGGCGACGAGCGCGACGGAAACTGCGGAGCCGGAGGCCACGGAAACGCCGATCCCAACGCCCGTACCCACACCTTCACCGGAGGAGCTGGAGCAGCTCTTTACCAAGCGCAAAGCCGAGGCCGACGCGCTCTACAAGCAGCTTGTGGATAATCCGGACTCCTTCGCGCAGGTGGCGCAGGAAAAATCGGAAGATCCCAGCTCGGCGGCGAATGGCGGCAGGCTCGATCCCTTCGATCGTGAGGGCAACGTCGTCGGCAGCCAGGGCCAGACGCTGGTCAAGCCGTTCGTCGATGCCGCGTGGCAGTTGAAGCCGAGCGAGATCAGCCAGCCCGTGCGCACCGATTTTGGCTGGCACATCATCCAACGCGTACCGGAAGATCCGAAGGAAAAGCTCGATCGGCTCCGCAAAGAGGCGCTCGACAAGTGGCTGGAAGAGCAGCGCGCGAAGGCGACAATCGAGCCGCCGCCGACCGCGACGCCGACGGTCCCGCCCGCCGAAACCACGCAGCCAGCCGAAGGCACGACGCAGCCTGAGGCGACGACCACACCGTAACCAGAAACCCGTATCGCGCAGAGGAGCGGGGCAGTGCCCGCTCCTCTGTGTGTTATCTGTGGAGGCAAAATGTGAAACGCTGGCGTGCGCCCCGCGATCTCATCGTATTCGTCTGCTTGATTGGCGCGATCGTTGGTCTTGGTCTTGCGCTGGCTGCCGCCACGCGGGTGGCCGCCGACCTTCAGGGTCCGATCGAAGAGTGGGCGGTGACGATCCGTACCTTCGGCTGGGCGCTGGCAGCCATCGTCAGCGTGATCGGCGCGGGTGTACTAGTGTGGCTTGCCGTTCAGTACATGGCGCTCGTGTACGCGCTCGATCGCAACGCCATCTATATTGCACAGCCTGGGAGCCGCTATACCATCCCGCTCGATCAGGTCGTGGCAATCGCGCCGGGCGAGCAGCCGCAGCAGACCACCAAACAAACGATCGTGTTCGGGCGCGGGCAGCCAAGGCAGCAGCTTCTCGTCGAAACCGAGCAGTATATGTACAGGCTGGCGCTAGCCGAGCGCAATCACTTTGGACGTGAGCTACAGGAGCGCCGCCAGCTTGGCGTTGTCCAGATCCTACCCGAAGGACAGACCTGGACGCGGCCAGCACTCCACCAGTTTTTCGCAGCCGCAGCTACCCGGCGGCTGCTGATCGTGGGCGTGCTGCTCAATCTCGCGCTGTGGGCCTTCCTCACCTGGCGCTTCCCCACGCTGCCGACCACCGTGCCGGTCCGCTTCGATCCGCTGGGCGGCACGGCAGGAACGCGCGCCAAAACATCGACGCTGCTTCTCCCGGTGATCGCCACAGGCGTGTGGCTCGTCAATCTCGTCCTGGGGCTGCTGGAACACCGCCGCTCGCGGCTGGTAGCTGAGCTGCTGCTCCTGGGCAGCGTTGTTGTGCAGATCGTGCTGCTGCTGGCGGTCTGGTTTATCGCCACCGTCGCCGAGTAGCTCGCCTTCATTAAACAGACGCAGGAGCGGCGATGGTCGCTCCTGCGTCTACTGACGCGCTGAACAAACCTGGCGAGTGGTATCACGGACCAACGCACTCCGGGGCCAAAAATTCCGATGCTCCGCTTCGTTCGGCACACCCCCAGTGAGTCGAGTGAAGCGGAGCATCGGATCAGCCTGCATGCCGCAGAGCTGTTACCAGGCACAAGTTGTCCGTCAGCGAATGGAATTCGGTGTGTGGTGACGCGAACCGCGTAACTTGGTTCGCGTCACCCCTACGAGCCGCTTACTTCACGCTTACGTCATCGACGAAGAAGGCGGTCGGCAGCGTGACGTCGTTGGTGCCGGTGAACTGGAGGCGCAGGGTCTGGCCCGCGTAGCTCGCCAGGCTGATGGTGTCCTGCCGCCAGACGCCAGCGCCGCTGCCGTCGCTCCAGGTGCGCAGCGTTGCGACGAGGCCGCCGCTGGTGTTGTACAGGCGCACGTACAGGTAATCCCACGAGTGCGTGGTTTCCTGGGTGGTCATGTACCACCAGTAGGTCAGCGTGCCGTTGGTCGGGATCGTCACGGTCTGGTAGATCGAGTCGACGCCGTTGTTGTAGTCGGCCAGGTACGCGCTGTAGAAGCCGGTGCGCGGGCGGGTGGTGTCGATCAGCTGGTAGCCGCCGCTCGACGACTGGACCCACGGGCTGGTGCCGTTCTCGAAGCCGCCGTTGACGATCTTCTCGGTGCCGCCTGGAGGAGGCGTCGGGGTCGGCGTCGGGGTCGGCGTCGGCGTGCCGCCGCCGCCCGTCACGGCGCGGTAGGCGTTGATGCGGCCACAGGTCCACAGGCTGCCGGTGCCGCTGATCGCGTCAGAGGTGCTGCAGATGCGGTCGCGGATCTGCGCGTTGGTCAGGCCCTGCGAGGCCAGCAGGCCGGCCAGACCGGCGACGTGCGGCGTTGCCATCGAGGTGCCGCTGATGGTGTTGGTGCCGCTGTTGATCCAGGTCGAGTAGATGTTCGAGCCGGGCGCTGCGACCTCAACCCAGTTGCCATAGTTCGAGAACGACGAGCGCGCGTCGTTGCTGTCGGTCGAGGCAACCGCGTAGCAGTTGGTGTAGTAGGCCGGATAGCTCGGAGCGGTGGTGTTGCTGTTGCCAGCGGCGCAGGCCAGGAAGACGCCCTTGTTCCAGGCATAGTTGACCGCGCTCTCCAGCGTGGTTGCGCCACCGGTGCCGCCGAGGCTCAGGTTGATCGACTTGGCACCGTTGTCGGCGGCCCAGTTGATACCGTTCGCCACGCCAGCCAGCGTGCCGCTGCCGCTGTTGTTCAGCACACGAACAGGCATCAGCTTACAGTTGGGGCAGGTGCCTGCGCCAGCGGTGCCGTTATTGGTTTCGGCAGCCGAGGTGCCCGCGACGTGCGTGCCGTGGCCGTTGCCGTCATCGGCTGCGCTGTCGTTGTCGACGAAGTCGTAGCCCGCGACGATCTTGGAGTCGAGATCCGGGTGGTTGCGCTGAATGCCGGTATCGACGATACCGACGACAACGGTGGAGCTACCCTGGGTGACATCCCAGGCGGTATAGGCCTGAATCCGGCCCCAGGCATACTGGCTGCTCACGCCCGGATCGTTCGGCGTGAAGTCCGCGCTGTAGATATAGTTCGGTTCGATATAGGCGACGTTGGGATTGCGCTTGAATGCGTTGACGATGACCTCAGCCGCGCGCGCGTTCTTGTTGGACTTGAGCGCCGGGAACTCGGCAACCTCGACGTCAAGAGCGGCGACACGATCGAAGATGCGGCCACCCTGCGCTTTGATCGCAGACTCGCGCATCTGCTTGGACGTGCCCGGCTTGAACTTGATCAGGTACTCGCCGAAGACGGCAGGAGCCTGCGTGTTGCCGCGCGTTGAAGACGTGGCGGCAGACTGAACGGAAGCTGAGGATGTTGGAACGAACAGAGCTAGGACGGCGCAAATTGCCAGCACTGTCAATGCGAACCGTTTCAAAGTCTTGTCTCCTTAGCCTAAGTGTAGGAGTAGATGTCGCAGATCGTTGCGACACATGCAGCGGACGCTCGGTTTGGCCGAGATGACTCGCCTCTCAGTAAAGGTGTGGTAAGCTAATCGCGATCCCGCTGAGGAGCGCGAACAACCGATCCAAGGATTCGTGCCGGGAGTGTGTAGAGCCGTTAGACGGCGGTGAATCTTGTCCCGCTACGTTGACCGCAGACGGATGAATGTCACAAGATTCTGGCACGATAAGCAGACGTTACACGAAGCGGTACATCAGCAGTACAGAGAGGCGTAAGAAAAACCCACCTCCTTCCATTCGGGTGACGGACATCTGTGCCTGGGCCTGGTTTGCCCAAGTTCATCCCACTGGGAGTGTCTCTATACTAACAGCAAAGTTAATAGTTGTAAAGAGGGTTAATTACCCTTTTTTAACGATCGGCGTATCACAAGGACTGGATCATGTTGATTGGAGTTGATGCCTCGCGCCTGGGCGTGTCCGCGCGGACCGGCACCGAGCATTACACCTGGGAATTGTTGCAGGCGCTCGGCGAGGTCGATCGGCACAACCGCTACCTGCTCTACTGCAACGGCCTGCCGCAGGTGGTGCCGCCGCTGCCGCCCTCGTTTGTGCTCCGTTCCATCCCGCTGCCCCGCGCCTGGTCGCACGGACGTTTATCGCTTGAGATGCTGCTGCATGCGCCCGACCTGCTGTTTGTGCCGGCCCACGCGCTGCCGATCGTGCCGCCCAGGCGCTCGGTCGTCACGATCCATGATCTTGGATTTCTCCATCATCCCGAAGCGCATACCCGCGTCCAGCGGATCTACTATCGGCTATTCACGCGCCTGAGCGCACGCCGCGCCACACGGATTATCGCGATCTCGGAGGCGACCAAGCGCGATCTTCAGCGCTTCTACGGCACGCCAGCCGAAAAGATCGCGGTGATCTATCATGGCGTTCACGCCCGCTTCAAGCCCATCGCCGACCGCGCGCTGCTCGATCAGGTACAGCAGCGCTATGGCATCGCGCAGCCGTATCTGCTCTTCGTGAGCACGATCCAGCCGCGCAAAAACGTGAGCCGCCTGATCGAAGCGTTCGCCCAGGCGCGCGCGCTGCTCGGCGCGGCGCAGATGCCGCTGCTGGTGCTGGCGGGCAAGCGCGGCTGGATGACCGAGCAGATCGAGCGACGGGCCGATGATCTTGGCGTCGCCGAT
This sequence comes from Herpetosiphonaceae bacterium, assembly GCA_036374795.1. Lineage (NCBI taxonomy): Bacteria > Bacillati > Chloroflexota > Chloroflexia > Herpetosiphonales > Herpetosiphonaceae > Herpetosiphonaceae bacterium. The sequence continues at coordinate 34,695 of DASUTC010000358.1, read as the reverse complement.
CAGGTCCGCTTTGTCGGCTACGTCCACGACGCCGATCTCCCTGCGCTGCTGAGCGGCGCGCTGGCCTATCTGATGGTTTCGCTCTACGAAGGCTTTGGCATGACCGTGCTTGAGGCGCAGGCGTGCGGCACGCCGGTGATCGCCTCCAATGTCTCATCGCTGCCGGAGGTCGTCGGTGATGCCGGGCTGCTGGTCGATCCCTACGATGTGGTATCGATGCGGGATGCGATCGTGCGGCTGGTGCAGGATGCCAACCTCCGCGCCGAGCTGCGGGAGCGCGGGCTGCACCATGCCGTGGATTGGACCTGGGAGCGAACCGCGCGGCAAACGCTGGCGGTGCTGGAGGATGCCGGGCACAGCGCGTAGCCCATCTTCTCCTGCAATCTCATCATGAGGAGTTTAGAAATAGTTTAGAATATATTAAACAATGATATGTTTACGACCTACACTCTGGCTCTTCAAACCGCAATCATGCATGCATCAGCCCGGACACAGCCATGAATCGCAGCGACATGATATACTTATGCTACGCATGAATCGCCTTTCTACATCCAACGCAACACCAAATCGTATCCTGCTCGTCACATTAGCCGATCTTGGCGATGCGTTACTGATCATACCCGCGCTGCATGCGCTACGGCAGGCATTTCCCGCAGCTCGTATCAGCGTCCTGACAACGCCGCTCGGCGCGGCTATCCTCCGCGGTCAACCCCACGACGCGCTGATCGTGTTTGAAAAGCAGCGCTTTAACACACCCCGCGCCTTGCTCCGGCCTGCCAATCTAGGCTATGCCGTACGACTCTGGCGGCGGCTGCGCGGCGGACGATTCGATGCCTGTGTGCTCTTACACCACCTGACGACGTGGTTCGGCACGTTGAAATACGCGGCGCTGGCTGCCGCCTCCGGCGCTCCACGGCGCTACGGTCTGGATAACGGGCGCGGCTTCTTTCTGACCGATCGAGTGGCTGATGTGGGGTTCGGGGCGCAGCACCAGGCCGAGTACTGGCTATCGGTGGTTGGGCTGCTTGGCGCGGCGCACCGGCCCCAGCCACGGCTGGCCGTTTCGCAGGCTGCCGCCGACCGCGCTGCGGCGCTGCTTGGCGAGGCTACAGCCGAGCAGCCATTGATCGCGCTGCATCCGGGGTCGGGCGCGTTCGCACCGGCGCGGCGCTGGCCTCCGCAGCGCTTCGCAGAGCTAGCCGACGCGCTGATCGAGGATGGCGCGAGCATCGTGCTGGTCGGCGGCGCGGAAGAGGCCGACGTGCGGCGGCGGATGTTGAACGGCATGCGTCACGCGCCAGCGGTGCTCGATCTCGGCGGACGTACAGGGCTGGAGGATCTGGCGGCGGTGCTCAAGCGCTGCACGCTCTTCGTCGGCAACGACAGCGGCCTGACTCATCTTGCGGGCAGCGTGGGCACGTCGGTGGTCGCGATCTTCGGGCCGACCGATCCGCGCGCCTGGGGGCCGTACGGCGGCAAGTCCTGGCAGCCGCAGAGCAGCTTCGCCAACGGCGTCGAGATCCTACAAGCGGGAGAGCATCGCGCGCTCAAAGCGGCGATTGCGTGCAGCCCGTGCATCTATCGCGACCATCACCTGGGCACGCCCAACGGCTGTCCCGATCGAACATGTTTACAACGGATTAGCGTGGAGCAGGTGCTGGCGGTTGTGCGTCAGCGCCTTCGATCCCTGATTGGACAGGTATGCGGCTCAACGACCTCATAGATCGTCAACTTGGACCTTACCGCATCGAAGCCTTGATTGGGCGCGGCGGCATGGCGGCGGTGTATCGCGCGCTCGATACCCGTTTGCAGCGGCATGTCGCGCTCAAAATGCTGTACCCGCAGTATCTGGCCGACACCGATATTGTCGAACGCTTCCGACGTGAGGCGATCACCGCTGCGCAGCTCGATCATCCGCATATCGCGCCGATCTTCGACGTGGGCGAGGACGACGGCATCGTCTACCTGGCGATGAAGCTCTTGCCGGGGCCGTCTCTGGCCGATGTGCTCCAGCGCGAGCCGCGGCTGCCTGCCGAGCGGGTGGTGACGCTGGCACAGCAAATTGCCCTGGCGTTGGACGAGGCCCACCAGCATGGCATTATCCACCGCGACATCAAGCCCGGCAACGTGCTCTTCGACAGTCGTGGCAACGCGATCCTGACCGACTTCGGCATCGCCAAGTCGCTGGACGCGCCCTCGCTGACCGAGTCGAGCGTGATCGTGGGCACGCCCGACTACATCGCGCCGGAGCAGATCAACCCGCGTCTCGCGCCGAACGGCAAGCTCGATCACCGCGCCGATCTGTACTCGCTGGGCGCGCTGGTCTACCGCATGTTGACGGGCCGCCGACCCTTCGACGGCTCGGCGCAGACCGTGCTGCTGGCGCATCTGCAAGATCAGCCGATACCGCCCTCGGAAGTCGTGCCGCAGCTCTCGGCGGGCGTTGACGCGGTTATCGCCAAAGTGATGGCGAAGCGACCGGAGGAGCGCTACGACACGGCGAGTGAGTTCGTCCAGGCGCTCAGCGAGAGCTTCAGCGATCAGACCGAGGTGGGCGTGGTCTTCCCACCGGCATCGATCCGGCGCGACGCGCATACCCGGCAGACCACGCAGGCGCTCAAGGCGTCGATCGTACCTGCGCCTGCGTCCGCGACCAGACCAACCACACCGCCAGCAGCCGAGCAACTCTCCGAATCACCGTCCGCTCGATCCCGATGGCGCTCCAGACGGATGCTGATGATCATGGCGATCGGGCTGCTGCTGGTGGTGGGCACGGGCGGCGTGCTCGCGCGCTTCATGAATCAGTCGGCGGACGCAGCAGGCGTTGCGCTGCTCGCGACCACGCAGACGGCTCAGGCGGCCAGTGCTCCCCCAACCGCGACGCCGACGCGCACCGCAGCGCCGACACGTACCGCGACGGCGAAGCCGACCGCGACCACGCAGCCGAGCGCGACCACGCAGCCGACCGCTACGAGCACCACCGCGCCGACGGAGACAACAACCGCGCCGATCGTCGTGGCGCAGGCAACGCCACGACCGACCGCCAGGCCAGCGTCACGACCGACCGCCAGGCCAGCGTCACGACCAACCGCCAGGCCAGCGTCACGACCGACCGCCAGGCCAACGCCACAGCCAACCCCGCCGCCAGCGCCACAGCCCACGGCAACGCCTGCGCTGCCGCGCTGTCAGGCCGTGCTCACGGGTGGTTTCGGCAACCTGTGGCGCACCAACGCCGAGGTCCGCGCTGCGATCGGCTGTCCGATTGAGGAGGAGCTGCCGGGCTACTCCGTCGAGCAGATCTTCCAGGGCGGCCAGATGTATTACCGCGAGGCGGGCGATCAGTTCTGGATCTTCGACGGCGGCGTGAGCGGCACCTGGCGCAGGCGGCTGGATGTGTATCCCAGCGACCCGGAGCCGACCGATCCCGCGCCCGACGGGCTGCTCACGCCGTCGAGCGGCTTCGGCAGGCTGTGGCAGAAAGATCCGGCGATCCGTCAGGCGCTCGGCTGGGCGACAACGCCGGAGGTGGGGTTTACGGGCGTGATCCAGCGCTTCGATAACGGCTTCATGCTCTACAGCCCGGCGGTCAACGGTCACGGCAAGCGCATTTACGTGCTGTACAGCAACGGCACCTTCGTGATCTACAAAGACACCTATACCGGCCCGTAGGCGGCTGGTGTGGGTGTCAGCACCTTAATCTTCGTTGAATGAGGCCGCTGCAAGGTCGGCGCATGAAGATCTTCTCATGGGGGTTATTAAGGGAGCAACGTTTTGAAGCACCTCCTGATACACGCAATTGCATTCGTGCTCGTTCTAACGGCCTGTGGTCAATCGGTGGCACCCAGAAAATCAAACGCTCCTATAACTATCGCTCCTACGCCGATACCGCCAGATGCCAATACGTTGGCGCACCATATTCTCCCAGCACTGCGCGAGAAATTATTCCGAGAAGACGAAACTCTCAATAACATTGCCCAAAATGGCTTCAAAGATAGAGGGGAATTAGCTTCTATGGTGCTTGGGCGACCAGCCCCAGGATATGAGTCATCAGTGGAAGTACTCCGCAGCTACCGCCGTGGTCAGCGCTTTGCGGATCTCCTCGGACAGGAGGAGCATTGGGTAGTTCCCGTCCTTGCCGGCAAACAATTGCGAGGGCTGGCGTTTGTATCAGGGACATCACTTGTTGGGTATCGTGCATTGCCACTCCGAAATGATCCAAACGTACTACTCCCATATTGGGATGATCCAACCACGACGGTTAAGGTCCTGACGATTCCACAACTATTTACTGACTTTGTAGTATTTGAACGAGGCAATGAGGAATTTCTAGCATATCTTAGCCCACAAGGATACTTTGCAGACCTTGATGCCCAGGCGTATCAGCCGATGGTTCCAGAGCAGTTGCTACCAGCAATCAACAGCGCCCTGACTCACCATTGTGGACGATGGCCGTTCAACCATTGCTAAGTGTGGCGATTCCTTACGATCGTATCCCTTTTTCGTGAGTTTAGCAAAAGAAACCCGCGCCGTGGATATGGCGCGGATTTCTTTGACATTGATAAGCGAACCGATCCTTACGGTTTCGACTTCTCCGCTGCCTTGACCTGAGCAATAGCCTCTCGAATCTCAGGCATCAACTTCGATGCCGCATAGGCAGTCAACTCTTCTCGGTCAATAGTTTTGAATACTCCCGGATAGCTTCCGAGATGAACTAACTGCTCGTTCTGCCCCTGTTCCAGCAATGCAAATGTTCCGTAAATGTGTGGAACTTTGACCAGCTTGACCCTTACATCAGTATGTGCCAACTTCTGCTGCAACTGCGTGATTCGTACACTTAAAGGTAGACTACCAAACTCCACAGCTTTCCACTGCCCGTTCATTTGGGCAAGCGTGAGCAAGCCTCTTGCTTCACCATCTATTAGAACAGGAAACTCCCACCACTGTTCCTCGAAAAGAATAGCAGACACGGGCTGATCTGGGCGATACGCCTGTACAGCGTTGGGCGAAAGCCCGTACACTTGATATGGACGGCCAAGGGTCGCAATGTTTAGTTCCTGCTCATCCCTAAACCCATAGCCTTGATAGTCAGAGCGAATACGGTCGAGCATCCTGGGTAATTCTTGGCGGGCCACTTCCTCAACTGTTAAGGCAGCCAACGAGTGAGATGGATACAAGCTGATCAAAGTGCCGAGCGCGATCAGTGCGCTAAGTGTTGCAACGAGCAGTATCGTACGCTTCGACATACCGCGTATTCCTTTCTGATGTGGTTGGTAGGATTTCTCATTCTGTTGTATCGTTGGAGCCTACTTATCTGTAAACATAGTACAGAGTATGAGTCCAGGTGTGCCATCCCCAGCTATTTCCTCGCTTCATCCACTCATAGCTTCCTGAGCGATAACTCCCATCCCATGGGTCGACGTAGGAAACATACTGTTCAGCAGTGCTGGTATCCTGCCAGTAACCGCGCACGGTCACAAAATGTCCACCACCACTATCCCAACCCCACCGAAGAACAGCGAGCCGGTTATAATCAATGCCTTGTTTAAGAGTGCCGAATGCCACAGTACTTGCGACGTACGTGCTTGTAACTCCATAGTAGTTGCGGAGTTGCCGTTGGATCTCAGTAATTGTATTGGGGTCATTCGGGCACCCCCATCCCCAAAATGCATTATCTACAATTGTGCATTGGGAGTGATCGAGGGCCTGCCCATAATAGCGCGCAACGAGTTGTATCGTTGCTGCCCAACACCACGTTGCAACTATCGCGTTCAAGTGCCGTGATATACTTCGAGACATACTTACCTCCAAGGAGAAATATTGAGTTTGAGAAACTGAGCACTTTGAGAGTATCCGAAACAACATGCTAATGATAACTATCCGTCGGGAGGTACATCCGATGTTTCTTTCGGAATTGTTCTGCCAATGCATGCCGCATGACGTCAATCGAGTAGATCCGTGATTCGCGGTGGAGTTTCTTGAAGAACCTAAGATCAAGAATAACGTTTGTGCTATATTGTCGCGACGTTGACCTTCTTGAAAAACACCAGCGCAGGGATATTGTTCCGGCAAAGGATCCAGCAGCAATAAATGATACAAAAAAATAACGCTAACATGAATGATAGCGCCCAAACGTCGAAAATTCGACATAGTAAGTACGTTCTATGGTATAAATTGGTTTAATGATGGTGGCATTTGGGACTATAGCACATTCGCGTAATACAATAACATGAAAACCTTATGATGACCAAATGAGAACGTTCTGAAAGCGCTGATTCGACTTCTATCGCCACGCATATCGAGCACAAGGACGAGCGGATGCCGAGAGAGCTGCCTGCTCTGACAACCAGGCGAATGGTGCTGCGGCTGGCGACTAGCGCCGACATCCCCGCGATCCTGGCCTACTTCACCGCCAACCAGCAGCGCCTCGCGCCCTTTTCCCCGATCCGCCCCGCCAGCTTCTTCACCGAGGCATTCTGGCAGGAGCAGATCGCGCAAAATCACGACGACTTCCACAACGATCGCTCGCTGCGCCTGTGCATCTTCGATCGCGCCGCGCCGCAGACGATGATCGGCGACGCGAATTTCAACGGCTTTATGCGCGGCGTAGGCCAGTTCTGCTACCTGGGCTACAGCATCGCGGCGGCGTACCAGGGCCGGGGCTACATGACCGAGGCGCTGGAGACGGCGATCCGCTACGTCTTCGACGAGCTGCACATGCACCGGATCATGGCAAACTACCTGCCGCACAACCAGCGCAGCGGCAGGCTGCTGCGCAAGCTGGGCTTTGTCGTCGAGGGCTATGCCCGCGACTATCTGCTGATCGATGGTTCGTGGCAGGACCACATTCTGACCAGCCTGACCAACCCCAACTGGACGCCCGGCTAAGCCTGACTTGAAAGATGGTGTATCCTACACACGTGAGCTAACAAAGGAAGCGTCGCGATGATAGATACGGCTACACCAACAGCAGCGCCGACCGAAGCCAGCAATCCGCTGCGCGCCGGGCTACGCCTGGAGCGCACGCCGTCGCCGTGCGTGATGGTGATCTTCGGCGCGTCGGGCGATCTGGCGAAGCGCAAGCTGCTTCCGGCGCTGTGGGCGCTCAACGAGGCCCAGCAGCTTCCGCCCGGCTTCTCGATCGTCGGCATCGCGCGGAACGAGATGAGTCACGAGGAGTTTCGTCAGCAGCTACGCGAGTCGATCGCCGAAGACACCACGATCAACAAGGCCATGCTGGATTCGTTTCTTCAGGGCTTGTACTACGTACACGGCACCTTTGACGATCCGGCACTCTTTTATCGGCTCAAAGAAACGCTGGTTCAGATCGATCGGGAGCGCAGCACGGCGGGCAGCTACATCTACTACCTGGCAACGCCGCCCTCGTTCTTCCCGGTGATCATCCAGCATCTCGACAAGGCCGGTCTGGTCAGCCCCGAAGCGAACGAGACTGGCTGGACGCGGGTGGTGATCGAAAAGCCCTTCGGTCACGACCTGCACACCGCGCGCGATCTGAATCGCGTGGTGCATAACGTCTTCGACGAGGCGCAGGTCTATCGCATCGATCACTACCTTGGCAAAGAGACGGTCCAGAATATTCTGCACTTCCGCTTCGCCAACGCGATCTGGGAGCCGATCTGGAATCGTCGCTATGTCGATCATGTCCAGATCACCGTCGCCGAAAGCCTGGGCGTCGAAACGCGCGGCGGGTACTACGAAGAGGCGGGCGTCGTGCGCGACATGCTGCAAAATCATATCATGCAGTTGCTCACGCTGACCACGATGGAGCCGCCGATCTCGTTCGACGCTGACGCCGTGCGCGACGAGAAGGTCAAAGTCCTGCGCGGCGTGCGGCCCTTCGACCAGGAGCGGGTGCTGCGCGATACGGTGCGCGGGCAGTACGGCCAGGGCTGGATCGACGGCAGCCGCGTGCCCGCCTACCGCCACGAGACGAAGGTCGCGCCCGAATCGCACACGGCGACGTATGTCGCGGCCAAGTTCTTCATCGATACCTGGCGCTGGCAGAGCGTGCCCTTCTATCTGCGCTCCGGCAAGCGCCTGCCCAAGCGCGTCAGCGAGATCGCGATCCAGTTCAAGCCGGTGCCGCATCTGCTCTTCGGCCCGACTACGCCCAATGTGCTGGCGCTGCGGATTCAGCCCGACGAGGGCATCTCGCTCCAGTTCGAGGTCAAAGCGCCGGGCCAGACCTCGCGGCATCGTCCGGTGGGCATGGATTTTCGCTACGGCGCTGCGTTTGCGACCGCGCCCGCCGAGGCATATCAGCGGCTGCTGCTCGACGTGATGCTCGGTGATAGCACGCTCTTTGCGCGGCGCGACGAGGTCGAGGCCGCCTGGACGATCGTGGAGCCGATCTTGAGCACCTGGGCGAGCGTGCCGCCCGAAGACTTCCCGAACTACGAGGCCGGAACCTGGGGGCCGGAGGCTGCCGACCGGCTGCTCGAAGCCGATGGACGGCGCTGGAGACGACCATGAGCGGATCAGATCTGAGCTTTGCGCAGGACGAGACGTATATTGTCAGGCCGTCCGAGATCGAAAGCGTGCTGCAACGGCTGTGGAACGAGGCCAACGGCGAGGGCGCGGAAACATCGGTGATGCAGGTGCGCACGCTCAACCTGCTGGTCTTCGTCCCTGCGGCCCACGCCGACGCCGATACGCTCCGGGCGATCGACATCGCCGCCGTGCAGCATCCGGGCCGCACGATCACGATGATCGTCACCGACGACGAGCAAGCGCCAGTCGCCAACGTCGCGATCGCCTGCCGCCTGGGCAACAGCGGCAAGCAGCTCTGCGGCGAGCAGATCACGATCACCAGCGGCAGTGGCGGCGCGCCACTGCCGAGCCTGGCCGCCTCGCTGATCGTCGCGGGATTGCCGGTCTTCCTGTGGTGGCACGGCGATCCACCCTTTGCCGCGCCGATCTTCGATAGCTTCGTCGAGATCGCCGATCGGGTGATCGTCGACTCGCAGACCTGGCAGAATCCGTTCGCGACGCTGCGAGCGCTGGCGCGCAACGCCGCGCAGCACGCGCCGCACATCGCCTACACCGATCTGCACTGGACGCGGCTGACACCCTGGCGGCGAATGACCGCCCAGTGCTTCGACATGCCCGGCGCCACGCCTGAGCTGTACCGTCTGCGGCAGGTGACGATCGAGCACGCCCCCGACGATCACGATTATGTCACAGCGCTGCTCTTCGTCGGCTGGCTCGCCAGCGGCCTGGATGGAGCAGTTGCCTGGACCGGCGATCAGCAGATCGCGCTGCGGAGCGGGCAGACAGCGGTGACAATCGAGCTGCGGAAGCGCGAGGGCAGCGCGGGCATCCACAGGGTCACGCTGCGCAGCGCCGACGCTGAGTTTGCCATCGAGCACAGGCCGGAGACTGGCTGCCTCAGAACGGAGATCGCGCTGCCCGGCAGCACGCCGATCGAGCGCATGGCGAGCCTTGCATCGCAGCCGCTTGAGCAGGTGATCGGCGACGAGCTGAACATGCTGGAGCATGACCGGCACTTCGAGCGCGCGCTGCGCATCGCGGCCAGTCTTGTGGCGCAGTAGGCAAGCGCGGCGCTACCAGGGGCATGCGGCGGCATCGCCCATCTGGATCGCACCGGCACAGGAGATCGCCCGCTGTTCAGCCTGCGGCCCGTATGCTACACTACGATGAAAACAAAGAAACAAAGAAACAAAGGAACAAGCAAGGTGTGCGTTTTGTTCTTTTGTTCGCTTGTTCCCTTGTTCTCCTAGCCTCCTACCTCTCGGCGCACTAGCAAAGGAAACTGGGCATGATCGAGTCCCAAATGGCGCGCACCGGCACCACTGCGGCAGCCGCGCGGCCACACGTGATCACCAGGCGCGCAGTTGCAAGCTGGGTGCTCTACGACCTCGCCAATACGATCTTCTCGATGGGCGTGGTTTCGCTCTTCTTCTCGCTCTGGGTCCGCGATCAGGTTGGGCCGCAGCGAGCGGATTCGGCGTACGGCATCATCACCGCGATCTCGATGGCGATCATCTTTGTCGTCTCGCCGCTGCTGGGCGCGATGACCGATCGCACGCCGCGTCGAATGCCGTTCCTGATCGTCAGCACGCTGATCTGCGTGGCCTTCACGGCGCTGCTGGCGCGGGTGGGCTACTACTCCACGATCATCTGCTTTATCATCGCCAATATCGCGTATCAGGCCGGGCTTCAGTTCTACGACGCGCTGCTGCCTGAGGTCAGCACCGAGGAGACACGCGGCAAGATCGGCGGGATCGGCGTGGGCATCGGCTATCTCGGCTCGTACATCGCGGTCGGCCTGGGATTGATCTTCGGCGTCGGCGACAAGCCCTTTTTGTTTTTGATGATCGCGCTGCTGTTCCTGCTCTTTGCGATCCCGTGCTTCCTTTTCGTCAAAGAGCGCGGCAACCCGAATCCCCGTCGGATCACGCTTACCACCGTGCGCGAGTCGACCGCCGAGACGATCCGCACGCTGCGGGAGGGCAATCGCTATCCCGGCCTGCTGCGGTTTCTGGTTGGCCGCATCTTTTATACCGACTCGATCAACACGGTGATCGCGATCATGGCGCTCTACACCGTCAACATCGCGGTCAGCACCGGCCTGAGCGAGGAGCAGGGCCAGAATCAGGCCAATCTGATCCTGATGTCGGCGATCACCTTTGCCGTGATCGGCGGCTTCTTCTGGGGTTGGCTGACCGATAAGCTCGGCCCAAAGCGCACGCTTAATCTGGTGCTGCAAGCCTGGTTCGCGATCTTCGTCGGCGCTGCGGCGATCGGCATCGTCGGGCTGCCGCTGTGGACGCTGTATGTCGTCGCCGCCGCCGCCGGTTTCGCGCTGGGCGGCGTGTGGTCGGCGGATCGGCCCTACATGCTGCGGCTAACACCTCCGGCGCGTATCGGCGAGTTCTACGGGCTGTACGGCATGGTCGGGCGCTTCTCGGCGATCACCGGCCCGGCAGTGTGGGCGCTCGTCACCTACCTGACGATCCAGGTCTTCGATCTCGCGCCGCGCGTGGGGCAGGGCATCGGCGTGCTGGTGCTGCTGACGCTGATGGTGATCAGCTACGTGATCCTCCAGCCGGTTTCGGATCACCCGCGCACCTGGGAAGGCACGGACGCGCTGCCGGGCGAGGGCTAGCTCCTGTCGGGGCCGCGATGCATGGGGCGCGATCCGGCGTATGGATCGCGCCCCATGCGTTGATCGCGGGTGGTGTTGAATACCCCAATTGCGCAAGCACAGGTGATTAGAGTACAATCCGATACCAGGTAACACAACAGATGCCAGGAGATGCAGCGATGGCAGTAGTGCAAAAGATTCAAGAGTCGGTTCAGCGGCTACCGACCACACTTCAGGCCGAAGTACTGGATTTTGTCGAATACCTGTTGGTCAAAGCGGAACGTGAAGCTCTGCGGCAAGAAGAATTGGTATGGTCAGGGTTTTCGCTCACAGCGGCTATGCGAGATATAGAAGACGATGAAACTTCTTTGTACACGCTAGCCGATTTAAAGGTAGTCTTCTGATGAAACAAGCGGGCCAAGTTGTCCTCTTTCGCTTTCCTCAGACTGACCTTGATGAAGGAAAGCTACGGCCTGCATTACTCCTGGGAAGCTGCCTGGCAATTATGATGATTGGCTTATTTGCATGATTTCCAGCCAAACGCGGCACTACATCGACCAGTTTGATGAGCTTATCCGTGAAGAGGATGTGGACTTTGCCGAGAGTGGGCTGAAAAAAGCAAGTGTGATCCGGGTGGGGCGGCTTGCCGTAGCTGAAGGGCAGATATTGCTTGGAGCAATTGGACAGATTGCACCGGAGCGGCTTAAGCGAATTAAGCATCACCTCTCATCATGGCTACTCCAACTATAAATTGCGTAGTTACAGCGGCAAGGAATCAGGCCAAGAGAGCGCAGGAGATCTATGCTCCCGACCCTGTTTCACATCGGCCCGTACGCGGTCGGCACCCACGACGTGTTTGTGCTGCTCGGCGTCACCGCCGCGACGATCGTCTTCTTCTACGAGGCGCGGCGGCGCACGATGCTGAGCGAGCAGATGCTCTGGATCGCCGTCGGCGCGCTGATCGGCGGGGCGCTGCTGGCGAAGCTAAGCACCGGGTGGCAGTACATCACGCTCGCGCCTGAGCCGTCGCTGTGGGGCCTGCTGGAGCGCGGCGGCAAGAGCATCCTCGGCGGGCTGGCGGGCGCGTACTTTGGCGCGATCCTGACCAAGCGTATCGTCGGCTACCGCGAGCCGACCGGCGATCTTTTCGCGCCTGCCGTGGCGCTGGGCATGGCGATCGGGCGCTGGGGCTGCTTCCTGACCGAGCAGATCGGCACGCCGACCACGCTGCCGTGGGGCCTCTCCGTCAGCCTGCGAGTTGCCGCGCATATCCCGAACTGTCCCTACTGCGCCAGCGGCGTCAAGATGCATCCCTCGTTCCTCTACGAGATCGTCTTTCACGCCGTCATGTTTGGCTGGCTGTGGTGGCTGCGTCCGCGAGTCTACGTCAAGGGCGAGCTGTTCAAGATCTACCTGCTGAGCTACGCGCTCTTTCGCTTTGCGGTCGAGTTCGTGCGCGGCAACCAGGCGGTCTGGCAGGGACTATCGCGCTCGCAGCTATTCCTGATCCCCACGACGCTGCTGCTGCTGGCCTACTTCTGGCGGCAGTGGCGGCGCGGCGTGTACCAGATTCCGGCGCTGGAGCCGATCCCGACCGGCGAGGCGTAGCGTATTCTCAGCTTCATAGATGCAGAAAGGACCAGCATGGCTACCTTGGGACGGGCGATTGCCATCGCCGCGCAGGCGCACCAGGATCAGATCGACAAGGCGGGCGCGCCCTACATGCTCCACCCGATGCGCATGCTGATGCGGATGAGCACCGAGACTGAGATGATCGTCGCCGTGCTTCACGATCTGGTCGAAGATACTGACTGGACCTTCGAGCAGCTTCGCGAGGAGGGCTTTGCCGAAGAGGTGATCGAGGCGCTGCATTGCCTCACGCGGCAAGCGCACGAGACGTATGAGGCATTTATCGAGCGCGCGAGCACCAATCCCATCGCTCGCAGCGTGAAACTGGCCGATCTCGAAGATAATATGGACCTGCGACGCATCGATACAGTCACCGACAAAGACCTTGAGCGGCTCAAAAAATATCATCGCGCGCGACAGTTCTTGATGCGGCTCCACAATCGCTGATCCGCGCCATATTGACAGGCTGCGTATAATGGCCCACATTCCGATCGCCGCTTAGCGCTTGTGAGGCCGCATGACAAACCAGCCGCAACTCGACGCCCTGATTGGCTACATTCAGCAGCATCGTCAAAGCGCCGATCGCGCGGCGATCCGGCAGCGACTCCTTCAGGACGGCGCAGATCCGCAACTGGTCGAGCAGGCCCTCGCCCAGGTCTACGGCGCGGAGCCGGCGGCGCAGCCGATAGCGCCCGATAGCCAGGCGGCTGATCAGCCTGACTCGGTGGAGCGGATCACGGCGTATCTGGAGCAGCACCGCCAGACCTACACCCAGGAGGCGCTTCGCCAGAAGCTGCTGGCCGACGGCCACGAGCCCCAGGCGGTCGATCTGGCAGCCGCGCAGGTCTACGGCTTCGCGGTGCGGCCCTCAGGCAAGCCGGAGGTTTCCGACAGAAGGACGGTCGTCCTGACCGCGCTCGGCCTTTTTGTGCTGAACTATGTCGTCTGGATGGCGCTGGGCCTGATAAGCTTCAACGTCGCGCCGATTGAAATCCTGTGGCTGATCCCCACGCTGGTCGTGCTTGAGATCGCCGCAGCCGTCGCAGCACGGACACGCAGCCGGGCGGTAGCGCGGGGCCTGGCCTGGGGCATTGCGATCTCGATGCTGCCGGTGGTCGCGCTGGCGCTGTTCTTCGGCATCTGTCTCGCGATCATCTACAGCAGCTATTGATGCGACAGCAAAGGATCTCGTATGCCCGGCATGCCGCTCCGCACCGATCGCATTTTACGCTACGTCAACGCATTCTGCCCCGCCTGCCATGCCGAGCAGCCCGATCGACCGCTGGCAGAGGTGCAGCGGCTCGGCGGCTATCTCGCCGAAGACGAAGGACGGGTCTGGCTGGTGCGGGGCTGTCCCCGGCACGGCAAGATCGCCACGCTCTACGACGAATCGCCGGAGATTCTGCGCTACCTGGAAGAGTGGACCGCGCCGACGAAAGCCCACACGCCGGATACGCCCAATAACTGGGACGCTGTGCCGGGCACGTATCTGCGCGGCCTGGGCGAGATGCAGACGCAGCATACCTGCATTTTGCTTGAGGATATTACCCAGCACTGCAACCTGTGCTGTCCCAACTGCTTCGCCGCGTCGTCGCCTGAGCTGGCGGGCGTGGTGCCGGTGGCGGAGATTCTCGCCAATATCGATCAGCGGCTAGAGCGAGAAAACGGCCAGCTCGACGTGCTGATGCTCAGCGGCGGCGAGCCTACGCTGCACCCGCAGTTGCCGGAGCTGCTGGAGCAGGTGATGCGGCGCAACATCATCCGCATCCTGATCAACTCGAACGGCATCGAGATCGCGCAGAACGATGCGCTGCTGGCGTTTCTCGCCAGGCACAACCAGCGGATCGAGGTCTATCTTCAGTTCGACGGCTTCCGGCTCGAAACGCATCGCTACCACCGCAGCGCCGACCTGCGGCGGATCAAGCAGCGGGCGATCGAGCGGCTTACGGCGAGCGGCATCTTTACGACGCTGACCATGACCGCCGCGCTGGGCGTCAACGACGACGAGATCGGCGCGGTGGTGCGCTACGCGCTGGACACGCCCTTTGTCGGCGGCGTGTCGATCCAGCCGCAGTTCGGCTCAGGCCGCGCCCAGCCGCTCGATCCGCGCCATCGCCTGACCCATACCGGCGTGCTGGCCCGGCTTGGCCCGCAGACCGGCGACCTTGTCACCTGGCGCGATCTGACCGCGCTGCCGTGCTCGCACCCGCACTGTTGCAGCGTCGGCTACATGCTCCAGACCGACCAGGGCGAGTGGAGGTCGCTGGTCGGGATCATCGGCCACGATCAGCTCAAGCAGCATCTCGATCTCGTCAGCAATCGCATCGCCGACCGCGAGATTCCCGCGCAGATGCGCGAGCTGGTCAAGCAATCGCTGCTCGGCCTGCTGAGCGAACAAAGCTCGCTGACGCACCCGACGATCACCGATCTCTTTCGTAACATCTGCGACAACTGCGATCTCGGCCTGAGCACGATGCTGCGGATGGCCGGTAGCGCGCTGCTGGGACGGCAAGACCGGCTGCGCGAGCTGCTTGGACGGCGTATCAAGCGCATTACGGTCAAGCCGTTCATGGACATGCACACGATGCTTGAGGAGCGGCTGCTGCAATGCTGCGTGCATGTCGGCGCGCAGAGCGAGGCGCAGCATCAGTGCGTGCCCTTCTGCGCGATCCAGGCGTGGCCGCAGCTTGGCCGGATGAAGCTCGCCGAGCGCGCGCTGCGCCAGCAGGCACCAGCTATTCCCTTGGTCGACATGGCTCCGTAAGCGAGGAGAGGTACCGTGCAGCGTTCCGAATCAACAGTCTTCGACCCGATACGATTTTGCGTCTTTACGACCGTCGCGCTGATCGCCTGGGCCTTCGGGCCGCCCTTCGCCGTAGCGCTGATGAGCGGCCTCGGACTGTGGGCCTACGCCAACGCCTGGCGACAGGGATTGCGCCAGAGCAAATGCTTCCTGCGCGATCCACGGCTGATCATGGGCTACCTCGGCACCACCTTTGTGCTCGGCCTGATCTTCACTGTGCGCGGCATCGTGCAGCTATTCGGCGGATGAGTTCAACATTCCTTTGTTCTACCCTTCATCCACCCCCCGCACCACGCGCGCCGGATTGCCCGCCACGATCACATCGGGCGGCACGTCGCGCGTCACCACGGCGCGGAAGCCGACCACCGAGTTCGCGCCGATCGTCACGCCCTTGAGCACTACCGTCTGCCCGGCCAGCCACACATTATCGCAGACCGTAATCGGCGCGCTGTGGACAGGCGCGTATGGATTGGTCGTGCGGTCGCGGCGGACGCTGTGAAAATCGGTATCGACCAGCAGCGTCGAGCCCAGGATGCAGTGATCGCCGATGGTGATGCCGCGCTTCGCCATCAGCCCTACGCCGTTGAGCCGCACATGCGAGCCGATCGCGATCGTCACGTCGGGGCCGTACGTGATGATCACATTGCGCTCCTCGTGCGCCCAGGCGTTGACATGCGCGCCGAAGATCACGCGGCCCGGCCCTTTGATCACCAGCTTGCGATTCGCCTGAAAGCCGGGGCCGAACTGCACCCGATCGCCGCGCAGCAGCCGGTACTTGGCGACGACGTAGGCCGTTAGCGCCCGCACGATCGCCCACTTCGCGACCGCCTTCAACCCTTGCAGCATGATCACTCGTCTCCGGTAAGCTGGGACGGCGGCGTCGCGACCGTGGAGTAGCGCCAGACGCGCACATCGGGACACGGATCGAGGCCACGCAGCCGCAGCAGCGTCTTCTCGATCGCGACCGGATTGCTGTCGCAGAGCGTGGTATGCCGCCCAAGCTGCGCGCCGACGACGCCGGTCGTGCCTGAGCCGCCGAAGAGATCAAGGATCGCATCGCCGGGCGCGCTCGACGCAAGGATCACCCGCCGGAGCAGCGCCTCCGGCTTCTGCGTCTCGTAGCCGACCCGCTCACCATGCAGCCGCGCGACCACCGGAAAATACCACCAGTCTTCGGGAACCTTGCCGCGCTCCAGATCGGGCACCTTGCCAAAGCCCGCCTTGCGGCTGCTGCGAAACGTCCGCACCGTCGACTCGTCGTAGGGCGTGCGCACGGCATCGGCGTTGAAATAGTAGGCCCGGCTCTTGGTATAGACCAGGATCGTGTCGTGCTTGCGCTTGAAGGCCGAGGTGATCGGCGACGGGCCGTGGTAGCACCAGATGATCTCGTTGAGAAAGCGCGACCGACCAAACAGCCGATCGAGCAGCACCTTGACGTAGTGAACCGCGTGCCAGTCGAGATGCACGTAGAGCGTGCCGTCGTGCGCCAGTAGATCGCGGGCTACGACCAGACGCAGCTCAAGCCAGCGCAGATACGCCTCCAGATCGTCGTCGTCGTCATAGGCATGGATCGCCTGTGACTGGACGCCTTTCGCGCCGTTGACGCGCGCCGCGTAGCGCTTGCCGCTGGCAAAGGGCGGATCGAGATAGATCAGCCGAAACGCCGCGCCGCGCGCCAGCAGCCAGTTACCAAGCGCCAGATTATCGCCGCAGAAGAGATCGGCGTGGACCGCGCCGGGCGACGCCTGCCACACCAGCGGCAGCGGCGTCGGCTCGACATCACGGTGTTGTGTTCGCAGTTCAGGCAGATCGAACGACTGATAGTTATGCTCGAAAGCGCCGCGCCCCATGATTGAGTCCTTGTTGAAACGGAAGTTAGCATAGCGCACACTATAGCCGCTGGATCGTGCGAATGTCAAAATTCGGAGCACGCGACGAGCCGGATCTTGGGAGATCCGGCTCATGCGATTCATGTTGAAGAAGCTCTGATCGGCTGTGGTGCCGCGTTGCAGCGCCGCCGATGCGACCGATTTCGAGCGGAGGAAGCGCTGGCGAGAACAGCGCTCCCTCGCCCGAAGGCGCTTACTTGGTAAACCTGAACTCCGCGACATACTCACTGCCGTCAGCCAGCTTGACGATCAACTGGCGGCAGGTGTTGGCCCAGGATTTTTCCGTCTTCCAGATGTAGGTGTACTGATCGGTCGTTGCATCGTAGGAAAGGCCGCTCGATCCTGGTGCCGAGATCTCCTCGATGGTATCGATCGGATCGCTGGAGTCGCAGGTGATCTTCCGCGACACAGGATAGCCGCTCCAGAAGATGTCGAGGCCCTGGTAGCCGTCGAGGCTAAACTTGATCGGGATCGAACGGCCCGCCTTCACGGAGTTCAACACCGGCGGGTTATCGACTGGCGGGAAGAAGCCGGTGAAGTTGTAGACCACGGTGCTGGTTGGCGTCGGCGTCGCAGTATTCGTCGGCGTGTTGGTTGGTGTATTGGTCGGCGTCGGCGTCGCGGTATCCGTCGGCGTGTTGGTCGGCGTCGGCGTCGCAGTATCCGTCGGCGTATTCGTCGGCGTGTTGGTCGGCGTCGGCGTCGCGGTATCCGTCGGCGTATTCGTCGGCGTCGGCGTCGCGGTATCGGTTGGCGTATTCGTCGGCGTGTTGGTCGGCGTCGGTGTGGCCGTATCGGTTGGCGTGTTGGTCGGCGTGTTGGTCGGCGTCGGCGTGGCCGTATCCGTCGGCGTATTCGTCGGCGTTGCCGTCGGCTGCGGAATGACCGTGATTGTTACCAGCGCCACGTCGGTGCCTGTGCCGTCAGTTGCCGTGTAGTAGAGCGTATCGGTGCCGGCATAGCCCGCTGGCGACGTGTACACCAGCCGATCGTCGGTCAGATTGGCGGGCGTGCCATTGTCGTTGCGGGTAACAGTGCCGCCTCGGAACGAGGTGAAGGTGAAGTATTGGAGTCCGACCGGCGTCCCGTTCGGATCGAGATCGTTCGCCAGCACATTGATCGTCGTGGGCGTGCCGCTCATGGCGCTTGCCGTGTCGTCCTGGGCGACTGGCGGGTCCATGGCAGCCGGTGCTGCAACTGTGCCACGTGGAATAATGCTGATCGTGCCGTTGACCAGAATCGATCCCGCCGCGCTTGGATTATCCGCCGCCACGTTTTGCTCGACCGTCAGGGCCGGATTGCCTTCGAGCTGGAAGGTTCCCAACTGATGCAGCAGCCGAATCTCGCGGTTGGTAGCGGGCGTGGCCGTCGTCGCTGTGTTGTTGGTGAGCGCCAGCCGCAGGAGCGCGCTTGCATTGTTGGTGCGGAACAGGAAGCCCGCTTCGTTGGCGCTGGTGAACGTCACCGTGTTGGTGAAGGTATTGTTGCGCACCGTCGCATCAATATCGATGCTGTCATCTGCGAGGATGTACAGGCCGGATGCCGCGATGTTGGTCAACTGGTTGCCCTCGACCAGCACGTTCATCGTACCATTCAGGTTGGTATTGTTGTTGATGCCTGGGATGATCGCGATGCCGCGATCGAAGTCGTTGTTGCCGATGTTGGTCAGGGTATTACCCATGATCCTGGCGACGATACGCGGCGTGCTGGGTGTTGCCACGATACCGCCCATGAACACCGAAATACCGTTACCGCTGCTGACATTGCTGATCGTGTTGTTGTTGATCGCAACGTCGAGCAGCGCGGTCGTGGAGCCGTTGAGCGTTTCCGCCACGATCGCCTGGTCAACCGTGGTGATGGTGTCGATCGTGTTGCCGACGATCTGTGCCCGCACTTGCGCGGCCTCGTTCGCCGCGACGACGACAGCCCGGCTCTCAAGCTGTGTCAGCGTATTGCCGACAATCGTGGCCCGCCCGTTGACGGTCCCGCGCATCTCAATCGAGATCGCCTGATCCGTGGTGTTGCCGTGGGTGCCGTCGTCGGAGATCGTATTCGAGACAATCGTAAAGGTTGGCTGCGCGCTACCCTGAGCGACCGCTAAAATCGCGTCGTTCGAGATGTTGCGGAAGGTGTTGTTGTACAGTACGACGTTGGGAGCGCCGCTGCCGATCGTTAGCTCCAGGCCGTTGTGCAGACTGGTGTCGGAGCCGATCGGACCGAAGGTGCTGTTGACGATCAGCAGGCTGTTGAAGCTGCTCAACCGAATGCCGTCCTCATTGCTGGTGGAGAAGCGCAGGCCGTTGATGATCAGGCTACCGTTGAAAGCACCACTCTGGGTGATCTTGGTGCCCGTACCAGTGAGGTTTACAGTGCCGGGACCATCGACAGCGACGAGCTGGAGGTTGCCGGTTGCGCCACCGATGGCGCTGCCCATGAGACTGAGGTTAAGATTTTCGTTGTAGGTGCCAGTTTTGATGGCGATGGTGTCATCAGGGCTGGCGTTGTTGATGGCCGCCTGGATCGTCGTATAGTTGCCACCACCACCCGGATTGACAACGATGGTGGCGGCTGAGACAGGTGTTGCCGCTGGGAAGAGCAGCAGGGCCATCAGCACGATCACGCCGACCATCCACGGGGCCTGTTTACGCATGAGTGAGTACTCCTTTTCGCTCGCGAGGTACCACGCGGACACACCCGGCACAACGTAGTCAAAGTCAGAATCGCTGAAGACGCGGAGTTTGAGGCAAAAGCAGCGCCTCCATCGCCAGGAGGATACGCCTAGTTACGTGATGGGAAGATACCTTCCATACAAATAATATAGTTAACGCCAAGGTAGGGCTGCATATTGTTATGGGGCTGGCTACCACCCGCAACGCCGACCACGACTTGTACGGCACCGGGATTCATCGCGGTGTTGGTAGTGGTGTTGTAGGGTGCGCCGCTGGCAACCGAACTCCAGTAGTTGTTGGTTGGCACAGAGCTGTTACCGCCGCCTCCAAAGCCCTCGTCAAACGCATGATTCGTGACCTGGGTGGTATGGTTATGGGCTGGCATCTCGGTGATGATCAGCGTGTGCGTCGGTTCGCCCGACATCTGACCAAGATTCACGGCTGGCAATCCAGGACCCTGACCCGGACTAACCGCCACACGTCCGCGCAGATCCGGGAGGGCGAAGGTTGTTTGTCCGTTGCCGCCATAGGTGGTGCCTAACAGGGCGAAGAGCGCCGTGTTCTGCGCGATCGAGAGGATTTGGCCGTTGCAAAAAGCCCAACCCCGTGGCGCAAAATTGCCAGCAAACAACCGGATTTCGGCGATGTAGCCTTCCATAACAAGACCCTCCTTCAGGGCGCTAGCGTGAAATGACCGCCTGCTCAACAAATTCCGCTACCGAGATCTCGTGAGGATACTCAATCGTTTGAGTGCGTGGGATAGCGAACGTGGGGAACATGACCGGTGCTTGGCCCATCGGTGAGCACTGGCTTAGGGAAACTTCGCACTACACAGAACGACAGGCTCTAATACAAGCGATCAGAATGGAACTGCTATAGGCAGATCTGGAGCGGCTTCATAAAACTCAGGCGTGTCACAAACGGGACACGCGAGGTGGTATCAGCATCGGGATAGCAAGAGCACGCTCGTGTGTGCGTTAATAGGACGTTTGAGGGGATGTGGGAGTTGAATGCCGCGCTCTATATCTCTATGCTCTACGGTTGTACAAACATCTCTAAGAGTAGCTGGTGCATCGTACGTGAGGATGTTGCTCCACTATACCATACTCGTCTATCAAAAAGCTAGCATTTTATTCGTGCTCATTGGAATTGATAGAATCGAACAGGATAGCCATCTGGCTATCCTGCTCCGCTTGGATCTGGATTTGCGCTGGCTCACGCTGCGACATCGACCTTGCGCGGACGACCTTTGCGCTTCGCTGGTGCGACGCCATTGGCCTTGCCGTTCGTCGCGCCATTCGCCTTGCCATTGGTGTGCGCGGCTCCGTCGTCGGGCTGCGCCAGGTCGGGCGCGCACCACGCGCCCTCGATCGACGGCACATCGCCGTGCAGCACGTCGAGATGGATCGTCGCCGACGCTTTCGCCAGCATATCCTTGACGAACTGGCCGGTATGCGACTCCGCCACCTGCGCGATCTGCTCCGGCGTGCCCTGGGCGATGATCAGGCCGCCGCCAGCGCCGCCCTCCGGCCCCATATCGATCACCCAGTCGGCGGTTTTGATCACGTCCAGGTTATGCTCGATCACCAGCACCGTGTTTCCGGCATTCACCAGCCGATGCAGCACTTGCAGTAGATGCTGCACGTCCGCAAAGTGCAGCCCCGTCGTCGGCTCGTCCAGAATATAGATCGTGCGGCCCGTCGCGACCCGGCACAGCTCTTTTGCCAGCTTGACGCGCTGCGCCTCGCCGCCGGAGAGCGTCGTCGCCGACTGTCCAAGCTTGATGTAGTCCAGGCCCACGTCGTGCAGCGTTTGCAGAATGCGCCGGATGCGCGGCACGTTCTCGAAGAACTGAAGCGCGGTCTGCACGTCCATATCCAGCACATCGGCGATCGTCTTGCCCTTGTACTTGACCTGAAGCGTCTCGCGGTTGTAGCGCTTGCCCTTGCAGACATCGCACGTCACCCACACGTCCGCCAGGAAGTGCATCTCGATCTTTTTCTCGCCGTTGCCCTCGCACGCCTCGCAGCGCCCGCCCTTGACGTTGAACGAGAAGCGGCCAGGCTGATAGCCGCGCAGCTTGGCCTCCGGCGACTGAGCAAAGACCTCGCGGATCAGATCGAAGAGCTTGACGTAGGTCGCCGGATTCGAGCGCGGCGTGCGTCCGATCGGCTGCTGATCGATGTCGATCACCTTGTCGAGCTGCTCAAGGCCGTCCAGCGCGCGATGCCTGCCCGCGCGGAGCTGCGCCCGGTTGAGTCGCGCCGCCAGCGCGGGATAGAGCGTCTCGGTGATCAGCGACGACTTGCCCGACCCCGACACGCCCGTGACCGCCGTCAGCACGCCCAGCGGCACCTGGATGTCGATGTCGCGCAGGTTATTCTGCTGCGCCCCGCGCAGATCGAGCCACCCAATCGGCTGGCGGCGCTCGGTCGGCACCGCGATCTCTATGCTGCCCGACAGGTACGCCCCCGTCAGCGTATCGCTCGCGGCGACCTCGGCGGGCGTGCCCTGCGCGACCACCTCGCCGCCGTTGATGCCAGCGCGCGGCCCGAAGTCGATGATCCAGTCGGCGGTGTGCATCGTCTCTTCGTCGTGCTCGACCACCAGCACCGTGTTGCCTAGGTCGCGCAGCTTGGTCAGCGTATCGATCAGCTTGCGGTTGTCGCGCTGGTGCAGGCCAATGCTCGGCTCGTCCAGAATATACATCACGCCCACCAGCCCCGACCCGATCTGCGAGGCCAGCCGGATGCGCTGCGTCTCGCCGCCGGAGAGCGATGGAGCGGATCGATCCAGCGTCAGATAGTGCAGGCCCACGTTGAGCAAGAAGCCCAGCCGCTCGCGGATCTCCTTGAGGATCTCCCCCGCGACCGCCAGCTCGTAGTCGCCCAGCCGCTCGGTGCTGGCGATCGTCGGGCCGATGCTCTCCGCGTCGAGCTGCCCGTACCAGCGGTCTGTCTCGCCGGAGAGCTTGCAGGCCCAGCCATACGCCTGATCGATCGTCAGCGCGGTCATATCTTTGATCGACAGGCCGCCGATCGTCACCGCCAGGCTTTCTGGCCGCAGCTTCGCGCCGTGACACGCCGGACACGGCTGTTCGCTCATATACGCCCGGTAGTACTCCTGCATCCCATCCGAGCCAGTCTGGTGAAACCGCCGCGTGATCTCGCTCGACAGACCTTCCCAGGGCCGCAGATACTCGCCCCGCGATCCGGCGCTGTCCCACGAGAAGCGAATCCGCTCCTTGCCAGATCCGAAGATCAAGGCCTGCTTGATGTGATCGGACAGATCCTTCCACGGCGCGTCCAGGCTAAAGCCGTAGTGTCGCGCGATATGCACCAGCGCGCGGTAGCCCCACGAGTCTTTCTTTTTGCGCAGCTCGCCCCAGTAGATCACCGCGCCCTCATGCAGCGAGAGCAGCGGATTGGGCACGATCAGGTCGGGATCGACTTCAAGGCGCGTCCCCAGACCGGCGCAGGTTGGGCACGCTCCCTGCGGCGCGTTGAACGAGAACATCTGCGGCGTCAGCTCCATGAACGAGATGCCGCACTGCGCGCAGGCATAGTTCTCACTCATGACCCACTCGTCGGGATTATCCTGGTTGCGCAGGGTCAGCGCCGTCTGTGGCTGCTGCTCCTGCGCCTCCTCGCGGCGCTGGCGCTGGATGCTGATGATCACCTTGCCCTCGCCCAGCCGCAGCGCCGTCTCGATCGAGTCCGTCAGGCGCGTCACGAAATCAGCGTTCGGCTCCTCGCGCTGCTGCCAGGGCGTGCTCGGATCGTAGGCCGTCGGTGTCTCGGCCAGACCCACCAGCTCCGGCATCTCGTCGCCGGGCTGCCGCGCCTGTGCTTCGGGCGCTGGTATCGCCAGACGATCGACCACGATCTCGATCGAGTGCTTGACCTTTTTGTTGAGCTTGATCTCCTCGTGCAGATCGCGCACCTCGCCGTCGACGCGCACGCGGCTAAAGCCCTCTGCCCGCGCCTCGACAAAGATCTCTTTGTACTCGCCCTTGCGCGTCGAGACGACCGGAGCCAGGACCATGAAGCGCGTGCCCGGATCGAGCTGCAACACCCGATCGACCATCTGCTCTGCCGTCTGCGAGCCGATCTCGCGCCCGCACTGATGACAGTGCGGCACGCCGATCCGCGCGAAGAGCACGCGCAGATAGTCGTAGATCTCGGTGACGGTGCCGACCGTTGAGCGCGGATTTTTCGAGGCAGATTTTTGCTCGATCGCGATTGCCGGTGAGAGGCCGCCGATATAATCGACCTTGGGCTTCTCCATCTGGCCTAAGAACTGCCGGGCATACGACGAGAGCGATTCGACATAGCGGCGCTGGCCTTCGGCGTACAGCGTATCGAACGCGAGCGATGACTTGCCGGAGCCTGAAACTCCTGTCAGGACGACGAGCTTATCGCGGGGTATGTCGAGATCGATATTCTTGAGGTTGTGCTCGCGAGCACCTTTGATGACGATTCTATCCTTAGCCATGCAGCGCTTCTCCACCCATTGCCACGGAGATCCGAGCCGGGTATGGGCAATCGGTCTATGGCCCGCGTGCTACAGCAGGCAAAAAAAAGTCGCGGCTCATCCGACAGTGGCGAGGTATAAGATGGGCAGCGACACGAACACTTGTACCAAAGAAGTATAGCACTCATTTGCTTTACGATCAATGATACCGACTCCCGCGCACATCCACAAGCCGCTCACTTAACAGGCCGATTGCGGTCGCGGGTTCGGCGGGAAAAGCACAAAAGAACAAGGAAGCAACCTTGAACCTGGAACGTTGAACGCTGAACTCGCCTTGATTCTGGACTAGATAATGCTTGCTACAATACTCGCCAACGATGATAGAAGGAGGCTCCATGCAGCGCTCAGATGGCCGCAGACCCGATCAGCTTCGTCCAGTTGAGATCGTCGCCCATGTGCAAAAATATGCCGAGGGATCGGTCTTGATCAAGTGTGGCAACACGCACGTCCTGTGCAGCGCCAGCGTCGAGGCGGGCGTTCCGCCCTGGCTCAAAGGACGCGGCCAGGGCTGGATCACCGCCGAATACTCGCTTCTGCCGCGCGCCACGCATACCCGCACGCGCCGCGAGCGCAACGGAGCAAGCGGACGTACCCAGGAGATCCAGCGGCTGATCGGGCGCTCGCTCCGCGCCGCAATCGATCTCCAGCTCCTCGGCGAGCGTACGATCACCCTGGATTGTGATGTGCTTCAGGCAGACGGCGGCACACGCACAGCCGCGATCACCGGAGCCTATGTCGCCGTCGCCTACGCCGTCGAGACGCTGCTCAAAGACGGCACGCTCACCGTCTCGCCGCTGATCACTCAGATCGCTGCGATCAGCGTCGGCATCGTCGGCGGGCAGGCGCTGCTCGATCTGAGCTACGAGGAGGACAGCACCGCCGCCGTCGATTGTAACATTGTCCAGACGGGCAGCGGCGCGTTCGTCGAGGTACAGGGCACGGCAGAGGGGCAGCCCTTCGACCGGCGGCAGCTCGACGCGATGCTGGACCTTGGCACTCAGGGGATTCGTGAGCTGTTTCTGATCCAGCAGGCCAGCTTGCGTGCCGTGCCGTGAGCGCTGAGCGTACAAGAGGCCCTCACCCAGGTTCTTCGATGGTTGACAACCACGCCGCTATCCCCTACCATGCCCGCCGATCATGCCCCGCCAGGCCGGGGCTGTTGCCATGCCGGGCGCCCGGCATGGCACCCGGCGGTGGGCTTGCCCACAGAATCCCTGTTCTTAGATGAGGCAATAGGATAACAGCGTGCGTATTCTGATAACCGGAGCGCAGGGCCAGGTAGGACAGGCGCTCGTAGCTCGGCTCCAAGAGCACCATTCACTCATTCCTGGCAGCCATGCCACCCTCGACATCAGCGCAGCCGCCGCGACCGCCGCGATTGTCGAGCAGCAGCCCGATCTAGTGATTCACCCGGCGGCCTACACCAACGTCGACGGCTGCGCGCGCGATCCCGATCGGGCGCTGCTCGTGAACGGCCTGGGTACCAAGCACGTCGCGCTCGCCTGCCAGCAGCTCGATATTCCGCTCGTCTATATCAGCACCAACGAAGTCTTCAGCGGACGGGCAGCGCAGCCCTATCTTGAGTTCGATCGGCCTGAGCCGATCAACCCCTATGGCTACTCCAAATGGGTCGGCGAACACGTCGTCCAGCAGGTGCTCAAACGTTTCTATATCGTGCGCGTGGCCTGGGTCTTCGGCGGCGAGCGTAATTTTGTCCGTACGATCCTGCGCCTAGCCCAGGAGCGGCCCGAGCTCGCGGTGGTGGATGATGAGATTGGCAATCCAACCTACGCGCCCGACATCGCCGATGCTATCGCCCGCCTGATCGAGCATCCGGCCTACGGCACCTACCACTTCGTCAACGAGGGCTACTGCTCGCGATTCGAGTTTGCCCGCGAGATCCTACGGCAGAGCGGGCACACAGATGGTATACTAAAGCCGATTAAACTGGCTGAATATAAACGTGAGAGCACGCCCCCAGCTTTTGGTGCGCTCCGTAATTTTGTAGGTGCGACTGATCTTCAGATCCAGCTTCGTCCATGGCAGGCAGCGCTCGCTACATTTCTCTCCAGCCTTGCGGACAACCATAGCCAATGATTGATATTATTATCCCAAACTATAACGGAGTGGCGCTCCTGCCGGTGTGCCTGGATGCGCTGCGTCGCCAGACGCGCCGGGACTTCAAGATCACCGTCGTCGACGATGGCTCCAGCGACGGCTCGGTTGCGCTGCTGCGCGAGCGCTACCCTGAGGTGCAGGTGGTCGAGCTGGCGAAGAATAGCGGTCTTGCCAGGGCGATCAACCAGGCGATTGCCGTCACGCAGGGTGCGTACGTCGTGCTGCTCAACAACGATACCGAGGTCGACGAGCGCTGGCTGGCAGAGCTGGTCGGGGCGCTTGAGCAGCGCCCGGAGTATGCGTTTGCGGCCAGCAAGCTCCGCCTGTACGATCGGCGCGACGTGATTCACTCGGCGGGCGATGGCTACCGCATCGATGGGCTGCCCTTCAACCGTGGCGTCTGGGAGGTCGATCGCGGCCAGTACGATGCCTCGGTCGACGTATTCGGTCCGTGCGCGGGCGCGGCGGCCTATCGTCGTGCGGCGCTGGAAGCCGTAGCCGTCGATGGCCGAGTCTTTGATGAAGATCTGTTTATGTACTGCGAAGATGTCGACCTTAACATTCGTGCCCGGCTGGCTGGCTATCGCACGCTGTTTGTGCCAACGGCGATCGTGTATCATAAGCTGAGCGCGACCGGCGGCGGGCCACTTGCCAGCTATTATTGTGGGCGAAATTTTATCCTGGTCTGGAGCAAAAACATGCCGACCACAGCCGTCTCTAAATATTTTTTTGCGTTTCTCAAACGACAACTGCTGATCACGCTAGATGCCCTGCGCCACATCCGAGGAGCCGCTGCGCGCGCGCGGCTACGCGGCCAGATCGCGGGCCTGCGCGATCTGCCGCGCTTCATCGCCAAGCGCCGCGCGATCCGTGAGCGCCAGCGCCTTGCCGATGCTCAGTTTATCGCAGCGCTGCACAAGTAGAGGGAGCCGTGACGACACTTCTTTCCGTGGTAGTTCCCGCCTACAACGAAGAGCGACGTTTGCAGGCAACCCTCGAAGCAATCCTCGCCTTCGCCGCCGACCAGCCCTTCGACGCCGAGGTAATTGTGGTCGACGACGGCAGTACCGACGCGACCGTTCAGATCGCCGAGCGCATCCAGGCGACGCAGCCCAGGCTTCGCGTGATCCGCAACGACCATCGTGGTAAGGGCTACACCGTGCGCACAGGGATGCTGCTGGCTCAGGGCCGCTACATTCTCTTCACCGATGCCGACCTCGCGGTGCCAATGGACGAGTGGAGCAAGCTGCTGCCCGCCTTTGAGTCGGGCTATGACATTGCGATCGGCTCGCGGGAGGGGCTGGGCGCGCGACGCCTGGGCGAGCCCCGCTACCGTCACTTCATGGGGCGGATCTTCAACGCGGTCGTTCGGCTGATCGCGCTGGGCGGCATCCAAGATACCCAGTGTGGCTTCAAAGCCTTTCGACGCGAGGTAGCGCACCGGATCTTCAGCAGCGTGCAGCTCTATGGCGCGGACGCAAAGCTTGTGCAGGGCGCGGCGGTGACGGCCTTCGATGTCGAAGTGCTCTTCCTGGCGCGCAAGTTTGGCTACCGCATCAAAGAAGTGCCCGTCACCTGGCGCTATGGTGTCGAAACAAAAGTCGATCCGATCCGCGACTCGTGGCGGAACTTCTCGGATGTTGTCCGCGTGCGCTGGAACGATCTGCGCGGACGCTACACGGTCGTGCCGTCGTTGCCAAAAAAAACGACGAGTAAATGATGCCCAAATCATCATGTGGGGCACGGCGTGCCGTGCCCCTACGATCCGAATCCCCATGATGGTATAGGTGTAAGGTTACTCCGTGGGCGGAGCGCGATTCGGCTCAGGGCGGAGCTGCTGCGTGGCTGGCGCAGCCGGTCCTGCCTGCACCGCTGGCCGCTGTGATGCTCTGGCGGCATTCGCCTGCTGCATCGCGGCTCTTTTCAGCTCTACCTCCTCCGACGTGCCCATCATGCCCAGGAACGGACGAACAATATCGAGCGGGAAGGGAAAGAGAATCGTCGAGTTCTTCTCCGTCGCGACCTCAGTCAGCGTTTGCAGGTAGCGTAGCTGAAGCGTCACCGGCTCGTGGGCGATAATATCCGCCGCCGCCGCAAGCTGCTTGGATGCCTGGAACTCGCCCTCTGCGTGGATAATCTTGGCGCGCTTCTCGCGCTCGGCCTCGGCCTGACGCGCCATCGCGCGCTGCATCTGCTGCGGCAGCTCTACGTCTTTGACCTCGACGATCGTCACTTTCACGCCCCACGGCTCGGTTTGCTCGTCGATGATCTGCTGGATCTCGCTGTTGAGCCGCGCCCGATCGGCCAGGATCGTATCCAGCTCCACCTTGCCCATCACGCTGCGCACCGTGGTCTGCGCGATCTGCATCGTGGCGCGGATGTAGTCCATCACGTTGACGACGGCCTTGTTCGGATCGATCACCATGAAGTACAGCACCGCGTTGACCTTGATCGTCACGTTGTCGAGGGTGATCACCTCCTGCGCGGGAACGTCCATCGTCAGCACGCGCGTATCCACGCGGATCATGCGCTCGATCGGCGGCCAGACAAAGAAGAGGCCCGGCCCGCGCGCACCGACCAAACGGCCCAGCCGAAAGATCACGCCGCGCTCGTACTCAGGTATCACCCGAATTGCGGCGAACAGGTACATGAGTCCAATAAAGAAGAGGCCGCCCAAACAGAGCAGGATGCCCAAACCGCCTAACTCGGCCATCGTCGTATCCTTTCGTGATCTTGTTTCAAGTTTCAAGTTTCAAGTTTCAAGTGATTCCCTTTGTTCTTTGTTCTTTGTTCTTTGTTCTTTGTTCTTCGCTCTCGCTACTCCGCCTCCTGGCCTACTCTCCGTACATACAGCCGCAGCCCCTCGACGCCGACAACTTCTACAAAGTCGCCCACGGCGAACGGCCCATCATCGGTCCAGGCCGACCAGAGCGCGCCGTTGACAAAGACCTGCCCTTCGGGCGCGACCGTCTGGCGCACCTCCGCAACCTGCCCGATTAGTGCGTCGCGTCCCGTCACCGGCCTGCGGGCGCGCACCCGCACCGCCAGCGCGACCAGACCGCTTGCAGCGCCAGCCAGCACCAGCGCCACGCCCGCGATCACCAGCGACGACACGCCCAGGCCGGGCGTGCGCGCCGGATCGACGAGGTACAGCGCGCCGAGCACCAGCAGAATCAGCCCGGCGACGGTCAGGCCGCCATGCGACATGACCACATGCTCAAGACCAACGACGACTAGCCCGGCGGCCAGCAGCAGCACCGCCAGAGGCCGAACTTCGCCGAGCACAAAGCCAACCAGCGCCGCAACTACCAGGATTGCACCCGCGATGCCCGGAATACCCACGCCAGGATTCGCCAGCTCAAGATAGAGCGCGATACCGCCCAGCACAAACAGCACGAACGCGATCGATGGAAGCGCGAGCAGTTGGCCGAGCGACTCCCAGACCATCGGCTCGACGCGCTGCACCTGCGCCCCCAGCGTTTCGAGCGTGCGCGTCTCGCCATGAGCCAGCGTCACCCGCCGCCCTTGCAGACTTGCCAGCAGCTCATCCTCGGTCGCCACCACGTCGATCACCGGCGGATCTAACGCATGCGCCTGCTCGGCAGTGACGATCGCGCCGCTGCGCACGGCCTGCTCGATCCAGTCGGCGTTGTGCTGCCGCGCTTGTGCCCACGCGGTAAGCTGCTTGACGGCATCCTCGACGACCAACCGCTGCGTCGTGGGGGAAAAGTTGGAGGGAATATCGACCAGCGGCTCGGCAAAGCCAATCGTCGCGCCGGGAGCCATCGCCGCGACATGCGCCGCCGTCACCAGCAGCGTACCGACAGGGCCGCTGCGCCCGCCGCGCGGCGCGATATAGGCCACGACCGGAACGCGCGCTGCGGCCAGATCGCGCGCTAGCTGCCAGGTGCCGTCGAGCGAGCCGCCGCCGCGCACTTCGATCACCAGCGCCTTTGCGTTGGCGGCCTCCGCCTCACGCAGCGCGCGGCGCACCAGGCTGATCGCCGGAGTAGTCAGGCCCTGCTCCGCCGCCACGTAGTATACCTGGCCCTGGCTCTGCGCGCCGATCCCCGACGGCAGCAAGGCTACCAGGAACAAGTAGACCATCAGCCAGACGGCGAAGCAGGATTTTGAAAAACAATTCATGCAGTTATGTGTACGTTCGAGCGGGCGTGCAGTTCCACGTTATCGCGCGTCGCGTTCGGATGGAACGACCTGATCGGTCGGCGGATCGCCTGTGGTCGTGTCGGCTGCGCGCGCGAGCATGCGCTTGATGCGGCGCTCGCACTCCGAGCGCGGCAGCAGCACCTTGCGATCACAGGTCAGGCAGCGAATCCCAATATCCGCGCCGATCCGCACGATCCGCCACGTATCGCCACCACATGGATGCTGCTTGCGCATCTGTACAGTATCACCAACCTGGAGCGGTATCGGTCCTGGCATAGCTCATCCAATCAGGCACAGCGTTCGAGAGCCTCAGACTTCCATGCGTTTCGCCTGCTCCCACAGCACATCCAGCTCTTGCGGACTCATCTGTTTCAGATCGCGGCCTTCGGCCAGACCCTCACAGGCGGCGAAGCGTCGGCGGAACTTAGCGTTAGCCTCGCGCAGCGCCGTCTCGGCATCGACATCCAGCCACGAGGCCAGCCGCGATACAACGAACAGCAGATCGCCAAACTCCTCGCTGCGCTGCTCAGGCGCAGCCGAGTGAATCTCCTCGATCTCCTCATGCACCTTGGCCCAGACACCCGCCACATCGGGCCAGTCGAAGCCGACGTTGGCCGCTTTCTCGCCAAGCTTCTGCGCCGCCGCCAGCGCTGGCAGGCTGACCGGAATGCCGTCGAGCAGGCTGGCGCGAGTCTTGCCCTTCTGGGCGTGCTCCTGCGCCTTGATCGCCTCCCAGTTGCGCAGCACATCGGCGGTGCCGCCGACCGCAATATCGCCGAACACATGCGGATGCCGCCGGATCAGCTTCGTCGCAATATGCGCCGTGACATCGCCAAAATCGAAGTCTCCGGCCTGCCGCGCCATCTCGCTGTGCAGCATGATCTGAAGCAGCAGATCGCCAAGCTCCTCGCTGAGCGCTTCGGGATCGTTGGCGTCAAGCGCTTCCAGCACCTCGTGCGCCTCTTCCAGCAGGAATGGCCGCAGCGAGTGATGGGTCTGCTCGCGATCCCAGGGACAGCCCGCAGGCCCCAGCAGCCGCGCGATCACCCAGTGGATGCCATCGATCCCGCGCACATCCTCATGCACCGGCAGCGGCGGCAGATAGGCTACGGTCAGATGATCGAGCGCCGGATCGTGATCCAGCTCATGCAGCGCCACCGTGCCGACCTGCGTCTGGCCGTTGACGCCTGCCGCCCGCACGATCGTCACCGGATGCTCGGCGAGATAGCGCGCCAGCAGCGCGAGCTTGACCATCGAGGCGACGCGCCGGTTGTAAAGCTGCGCGATCAGCACCGGCTGCGTGGTCAGCACCGGAAACGGCAGCAGCGGCGGCTCGTACGGCCCGTGCCCTTGCAGCTCAGCCCAGGCGCGCGTTTCCGGCGTGGTAGCCGTTGGAAACGAGGCCGCGCCGCCAAACTCCAGCGCGTCGACCAGTTGCAGGCCGCGCTCGAAGGGATCGAGATCCAGCGCCTCGCAGACCGGCTCCAGAAACGAAAGACCGGCGATGATCCGCAGATCGATGCCGCGCTCACGGGCAAGCGCGCGGATCTGGCGCGTCGTCGCTTCGGCGACCAGCGGATGGCCGGGCACGGCGTACGTCACCGCCTCGCCGCGCGCAGCCCGCGCGACTAGCTCCTCGGCGATCCGGCGGTAGATCGCGGCGAAATCCGTCGCCGTCTCGTACAGCGCATCGAACGAGCGGATACGCAGATGGGCCGGAAGCTGCCCAACCGTCGGATGAACCTGTGTGCGCAGAGTCAGCTCTTCGATCTGCTGAAGATGAGCGACCGCCTCAGCCGTGAGCAGCTCGGCGCTGCCCGGCCCCAGCCCTAGAATAGTGAGTGTTGCCATAGATGCATATTCTACGGACGTGTGTACAATGTCCGATTATTACGTTCAGCTACGCTTGTAGTATAGCACGAGGCTCCTGCGATGACACATCGGGGCGATCCGACCGTAAACGGATCAACAAAATAAGCAGCGCCGCAGATGCGCTGCTTAGTGTTACCCGGATTGTGGAGTGGGACTACGACGAGTGCAGCGCGCGCCGGACAATCGCGGTGAGCGCCTCGATCTCGAAGGGCTTGGAGAAAAACGCGGCTGCTCCTGCCGCGCGGACCTTTGGTTCGACCTGGGAGCGAGCCGAGACGACAATCACAGGCACATCGGCATCCCGAGCGTGTGTCGCGGCGAGAATATCAAGCGCAGACGCGCCCGGCATGTGGTAATCTGTGATCACGAGCGTAAAGCTATGTTGTTGGAGCGCAGACAATGCCTCGGTGCCGCTTGTGGCCTGAACAATCACGGCGTTCGGCGCGACATTTTGCACAACTCGTACTAACAGTGCACGGATTTTATGGTCATCATCTGCGATCAGGATGTAATTGGGTGATGTCACAGTGGCCTCTTGCACAACGTGTTCATTAGCTATTGTGTCTGATCAAGGCCGAAGATGGTAGTAGTGTACGGGCGATCATATGACAGATCGATGACAGATCGCTCTGGGACAATAGCCGCGTTTTTGACCGCGTATCAGGTTGTCGGGCGATGCATTACATCATCGATGGACACAACTTAATCGGGCAGTGCCGCACCATCCGCCTCACCGATCCCGACGACGAGGCCCGGCTGGTGGACTATTTGCACCGCTGGGTGCTGCGCCATCACCGCCACCGGATCACCGTCGTCTTCGATGGCGGCGTGTACGGACATCCGCAGGCGCTTGAGCCGCCCGGCATCCGCGCGGTCTTTGCACGCTCGCCCCAGGACGCCGACGAGCGCCTGATCCGGCTGATCGACCGGGTGACAGAGCCCCGGCAGTACCGCGTCGTCACCTCCGATCGCTCGGTTGCGACCGTGGCGCATGCCAGGCAGATCGAGGTCATCCGCGCGGAGCGTTTCGCCGCCCAGCTTGAGCAGCCGACATCACCCGCCCGCAGCCGTAGGCCGCAGCGCCCACGTCCAGAGCCCAAGCTCTCCAAAGCCGAGGTCGATCGCTGGCTCAAAGAGTTTGGCGTAGACTCCGACGAGCCTGCGCCCGATGCCTGACGATCAACCTCTGCCCGGCCGATTGGTCCAATGGTCTATTGACAGCGACGCCTGCGGCTTGCTAGGCTGCCGCACAAGATGAAGCGTAGACGTGTGATGCATAAACGTGACGACATAGTGATCAGCAGCCCACAGCAGCAGCAAAACCTCGGATTCGTCTCCGATCGGAGGTCTGGATAGCTGCGCCCGTCGCGTTTCGTGTCGAGCACCCGCCAGACCACGATCGGTCAGGCGGGGTTTTTTTTATGGTCGGAATCACGCGAGAACAAAGGAACAAGAGAACAAAGGAACCGGGTGCCCTCTGGGCGCACAAAGGAACAAGGAAAACCTTGAACTCAAAACTCGAAACTTTGAACTTGAAACTTGAAACTTGAAACTTTGAACTTGAAACTCATACACCAGGAGCAAACGATGGACATGGAAGTACTCTTGCGGGGATGTCTCCTCGGCTTTTCGATCGCGGCCCCGGTAGGACCAATCGGGGTGCTTTGTATTCGTCGCGCGCTGACCGACGGACGCCGCAGCGCCTTTGTCTCCGGCCTGGGCGCGGCCACCGCCGACGCGGTCTATGGCTGTATCGCCGGATTTGGCCTGACCTTTATCTCCAGCCTGCTGCTCAGCCACTACCTCTGGCTGCGTCTGATCGGTGGCCTTTACCTCTGCTACCTTGGCCTCAAGACCTTTCTCAGCCCACCCGCCGACGATTCGGGAATC
>DASUTC010000357.1 GCA_036374795.1 Herpetosiphonaceae bacterium | reverse complement strand
GATCTTAGAGGCCAAGCTGCGGCTCGTGCCACGGCCCGCCGCGTCGGGCGTGGTGCTGCTTGAGTTCGCCGACCTCTTCGACGCCCTGGAGGCGGTCGTGCCCTGCCTTGAGTGCGCGCCCGTCGCCGTCGAGCTGCTCGACGATCTGCTGCTCGATCTGACGCGCCGCTCGCTCGCGTTCAAGGACTCGCTGGCGATTCTCAAGACTGAGGCCGCCGCGCTGCTGCTGGTGGAGTTTTTCGGCGACGATCCCACGGATGTTGCGGCGCAGATCGAGCGTCTGCTGGCCCATCTGCCAGCGCGTGCGCGTGTCGCCGCCGCAACGCGCGCTGTCACCGCCGCCGAAAAAGCGCCGATCTGGCTGGTGCGCAAGGCGGGCCTGCCGCTGCTGCAAAGCATGTCGCCCGGCCTCAAGCCGGAGACATGTGTCGAAGATAGCGCCGTGCCGCCCGAACGGCTGGCCGACTACATCCGGCGCTTTAAGGCGCTGATCGAGGAGCACGGCACAATCGCGGCGTTCTACGGCCATGCCAGCGTGGGGCTGCTCCATGTGCGTCCCCTGCTCAACCTCCACGATCCGCGCGATGTTCAGAAGTTCCGCGCGCTCTCCGAGGCCATTCGCGATCTTGCCCTGGAGTACGGCGGCGCGGTCAGCGGCGAGCACGGCGATGGCCTGCTGCGCTCCGAGCACAATCGGGCGGTCTTCGGCCCCGATCTCTACGCCGCCTTCCAGACGATCAAGCACACCTTCGATCCGCAGGGCATGCTGAATCCTGGCAAGATCGTGGACGCGCCGCCGCTCGATGCGCACCTGCGCTACGTCCCGCCGCGCGGACAGCCGGTGACGCTGCGTACTCACTTTGCGTTTCGTGATACGGACGGCATGCTCGGCGCGGCTGAGCTATGCAACGGCAACGGCGCGTGTCGCAAAACCGACAGCGGCACGATGTGTCCCAGCTTCATGGTGACACGCGCCGAAGAGCACTCGACGCGCGGACGGGCAAACGCGCTGCGGCTGGCGCTTGGCGGCGCGCTGCCCGCCGCTGAGCTATGGAGCGACCGGATGCGCGAGGTGCTCGATCTGTGCATTGAGTGCAAAGGCTGCACCGCCGAGTGTCCGTCGCGCGTCAACATGACCCGGCTCAAAAGCGAGTGGCTGGCGCAGTACTACGCGCGGCACGGCACGCCGCTGCGGGCACGAATCTTCGGCCAGATTCGCACGCTCAACCGCATCGGATCGAGGCTAGCGCCGCTCTCGAACCGGGCACTGCGGCTGCCCGGCGTCGGCCTGCTCAACGAGCGGCTGCTTGGTATCAGCCGTCGGCGCGCGCTGCCGCACTTTGCCCGGCCCACGTTCGACGAGTGGTTTGAAGAACGAGGGGCCGCGAGGCCGGGGCGGGTGCCCTCTGGGCCTGGGTGGCTCCCACGCCTCGCTCCCCCTCGCCTGTTGCAGAACAAAGCACAAAGAACAGAGAACAAAGAACAAAGGAACAGGCGAGCAAGAGAACAGGAGGACGAGCATCATGAACGTTCTCCTCTCTCCGGTTCTCGATCCGTGGTCTTGTTTCCCGACACGTTCACGCTCTACAACGAGCCGCAGATCGGCATCGCGGCGACACGGCTGCTCGAAGCGCTGGGCTATACCGTGCTGCTGCCCCGGCGGCTGGTCTGCTGCGGACGGCCCATGATCTCGAAAGGGCTGCTCGGCGCGGCCAGACGCCTGGCCCAGGCGCAGCTTGAGTGGCTCGTGCCCTACGCCGCCCACGGCGTCCCGATCGTCGGGCTGGAGCCATCCTGTCTGCTGACCTTTCGCGACGAGTACCTCGATCTGCTTGACGATCCGCGCTGCGAGGCGCTGCGGGCGCAGAGCTTGCTGCTCGACGAGTTTTTGAGCCGGGAGCTCCAGCGGGGCGCGTTTCCTGCTGCTGTGTTTGCCTCGGATGCCGCCCGCCGATCGGTGCTGGTGCATGGTCACTGCCATCAAAAGGCGCTGGCGAGCACCGCGCCGACGATCACACTGCTGCGCGCGGCAGGCTTCGAGCCGCGCGAGCTGGAGAGCGGCTGCTGCGGCATGGCCGGATCGTTCGGCTACGAGCGCGAGCACTACGCGATCTCGCTGGCGATCGGGGAGCGGGTGCTGCTGCCAGCCGTACGCGCCGCGCCGCCCGATACGCCGATCGTGGCAATGGGCACGAGCTGCCGCCAGCAGATCGCCCACGCGACCGGACGCAGAGCGCGGCATATCGCCGAGCTGCTCTGGGAGCGGATCGCGCAGCAGGCGGGCGTGAATCGGGCTGGTATAATCGAGTGATAACCTGAGACGGATATGCAGCGAAGAAACACAAGCTCGCCGCTAACGCCCGCCGTGATGGTCCACTTCTATCGCGGCGTGATGGACCTGGCGACCACCTGGCGCGCGCGCATCGATAACACAACCAACTGGGCGGTCGTCACCGCCGGAAGTATCGCGAGCTTCTTGCTGAGCGATTCGAGCCACCCGCACCTGATGGCGCTGCTCGGCATGTTCCTGGTCTTCGCCTTCCTGGCGATCGAGGCGCGGCGGTTCCGCTTCTACGATCTCTGGAGCGGCTGGCTGCGGCTGATGGAGACGGACTACTACGCGCCGCTGCTGCAAGCCAATGTGATCGAAACCGAGGAGCAGTGGCACCCGATGCTGCGCTGCGATCTCGACAATCCTCACTTTAAGATCAGCCTGGCCGAGGCGATGGGCCGCCGCCTGCGCCACAACTATTTTGCGATTTTTATGTTCTTATTGCTGGTGTGGTTTGTCAAGCTGCTGCCGCCCAGCGAGCCGGTGTCGGGCCAGTGCGTCACCTTTTTGCAGTGCGCGGCGATCGGGCCAATTCCCGGCAGCCTGGTGCTGATGGTGGTCGGGATCTTCTATGCGCTGCTGCTGGCCTTGATGATCTTCACGCCCAAGCTGATCGGCACGGGCACCGAGCTGATCGACCGGCGCATCATCTTTCGGCGGATGGTCGCGCCGAACGCCCAGCTCG
This sequence comes from Herpetosiphonaceae bacterium, assembly GCA_036374795.1. Lineage (NCBI taxonomy): Bacteria > Bacillati > Chloroflexota > Chloroflexia > Herpetosiphonales > Herpetosiphonaceae > Herpetosiphonaceae bacterium. The sequence continues at coordinate 801 of DASUTC010000357.1, read as the reverse complement.
TCGGCTTTAAGCGACACAGCAACCTGCCCCATATCGTCGGCAGCATCGCGCATCCGCCGGAGGAAGACTAAAGCCAGCAGCGGCGGCAGACGGTCTGCTGCTCCTGATGAAATCTTTACCGCGCGCATTCAACTCAGTAGGATCGTACATCCGTGTGCTACAATAGGGTTCGAGGCACAGCCTGCTCTCGCAAACACCGCTGTATGCGTATATCCGCCACATCTGCATCTGCTTACACCTGCCACCCGCAGATCTGCGCTGGCTCATTCACGCTGCGCCGCCTGATGCCTGATGTTGCACTAGCCCTGCTATCACCAAGATGATGAACATACTCGTGCCGCTCGTCGCGGCTTTCCTTCCAACGTCGCTGTACACCCTGGTGCTGTGGTGGCTCGACCGCTACGAGAAAGAGCCGCTGCACCTGCTGCTGGTCACGTTCGTGTGGGGTGCGTTCCCCGCGCTGGTACTGGCAATCTTCGCCGAGCTGGCCGTCGATGGCGTGGCGCAGTACACCTTCGGCCCCGGCGCGGAGTCGACGATCGTCGCGCCGATCGTTGAGGAGCTGCTCAAAGCGATCGCGCTGATTGGCCTGTTTGTCTTTGCCCGGCGTGAGTTCAACGGCGTGCTGGACGGCATCATCTACGGCGCGCTGGTCGGCTTTGGCTTCGCCATGAGCGAGAACATTCTCTACTTTATGGCCTACTCGGAAGAGCTGGTGGGGGTGTGGCTGCTCCGCAGCGTCATCTTCGGCTTCAATCATGCCTTTTTCACCAGCATCGTCGGGATTGCGCTGGGGCTGGT
>DASUTC010000356.1 GCA_036374795.1 Herpetosiphonaceae bacterium | reverse complement strand
TCGGGGTGTGTGCGCGCGACGTAGCGATGCTGCGCTTACCGCAGGCCGCCCAGCACACGCGCCGCCTCGTCGGCAACCTCGGCATCGACCATAATGTTATAGCGCTCGGCCTGCATCGCGCCGAACGATGAGAAGTCGCGCTGGCCGCCGGAGAGCGCGTACGAAACCAGCCCGAAGATCGCGCCGATGACCGCGCCAATCAGCAGGCCGTACAGCGCCAGGCTGAGCGCCGAAACCAGTGGCGCGAAGAAGCTGAGCAGGCCGAACAAGAAGCCGATGAACGCGCCCGTGACGGCTCCGCCGATCGCGCCGTTGAGTAGCGCCCGACCATAGTTGAGCCGCCCTGTCACCTGCTCCACGAACTTCAAGCCCTCGGCTACGATCGCCACTCGCTGAACCGGAAAGCCTTGATCCGAGAGGAAGTCAACCGCGCGCTGCGCCTGCGCATAGCTAGGATACGACGCGATCGTTCGTCGTGTCGTCTGGGCATCGGAGATCAGTTGTTGTTGCATCGATCCGGCTCCTTTCTGCATAGCGTTCGATGATGTCTGCGCTGCCACGCAGAGACATGCTATTAACATAATCAGCATGAGCTATGCCAGACGCGGCGCTGGAATCGGCGCTGCTACACGTCGAGATACTTGACCTTCTGATAGACCAGCTCGAACGCACTCTGCTCGGCCTCGTCGCGGCTGGCGTACATGTACGGGCTAAATACGTCGTCGAGCACCACGAACCACGCGCCCCGATATTTGCGCTCAGGATGCTGAAAGAGCAGCACGGTATGGCCCCAGAGGACGCGGGCGACACCGCCGTTCGGCATCGGCTGCCACGGCTCGCGACGCCAGATGCTTTTGAAATAATCGCGCGAATGAATCGGCATCGGCTCAGGCTCAGGCGCGGGCCGTGATGGCGGCGTGTCCGCCGGACGCTGGCGCTGCGGGCGCTGCCAGCGTGAGCGGGCGGACGTTGCCGCTGGTCTGGACGCTGTCAGCTCCAGCTTGAACTCCGTATAGGCCACATTGATCGCCTGCATCATCGTCGTATCGCCGCCGTGATCGGGGTGATACTTGAAGCACAGCCGCCGGTACTCCGCCTGAGCCTCTTTGAGGTCTTTACAATGCGCAAACCAATCTTTCACCGCCGCTCCGCTGTGTTCAAAGGGCCTTTCGGGAACTCCTGTGTGTTATCGATAGATGAGAGAAGGAGCTTTAGGGGACGCCCCCAACCCCGCCCTGACGGTAGGTTAACCAAATACGACATTCGGCGCGATTCGTCAATCACGGATCGTGGAGCAAGCGAGCAGGGGCGGGATGAGAGCGCGTGAAAGGACGCACCCCAGGCCGAAGATTGGCCTGGGGTGCTGCTTACGGGTGGTTGGTCGGCGTGTGGCTGCCTAGCGGTAGCGAATCGCCAGGTTGCTGCTGAGCGTGGGCTGGTTGAACGAGTACTGAAGCGCCACGCTGCCGGTATCGTTCTCGATGCCGACCGTCGCCGAGTTGCCCTGCTCGCGACCGTCGGCGGCCAGGTTGCGGTACTGCGTCACGATCTGCCCGTTCTCGTGCAGGATGACCTCGAAGTCCAGTCGCCGGGTCGTATCAGCATAGACGTGGACGTTGCGCCACTCGATCACGAACTGACGGTTAGGCGACGTGCCCAGGGTTTGCGTGCGCACGCTGGCCGAGGCATCGACGTAGAGGTCATCCCAGAACGGATAGATCCCCGCGTTGGGCGTGCCCGCGCTGGGAATGGCCGTGTTCGAGTAGGACGAGTTGGCCGCGCTGAAGTTCAGGAAGCCGTTGGTCGAGACGTAGGCCGTGGTGTACTGCTTGCCGTAGAAGCGGAACGAGAACGGCAGCGCGACTTGCGTCGAGGTATCGTCTCCGGTCAACGACAGGACGGTATTGGCGCTGATGTAGCTGAATCCGGCGATCTCGCAGACGTAGGTGCCATCCGTGCGCTGTGTCAGCGAGAAGTTGAGCGTCTTGGCGGCATCCACCACGAGGCTCTGCGTCTGCGCATTGCTGCACAGCCCGGCCTCGGCCTTGATGCTGTACGTGCCCTGCGGCACGCTCGCGAAGCTGTACGCGCCATTCGCATCCGTGGTCGCCGGTGCGATCGTCGTGTTGAGGATCGTCACCGTAGCGTTGGCGAGCGGCACGCCGCTGGTGGTGAGCACCCTGCCGGAGACGGGGAACGACGGCGCTGGTGCCAGCGCGACGTTGCGAGTCGTCGTCACGCCGTTGCTGATCACGACGCCGGTGATCGTCTGTGTGCTATAGCCGAACAGGCTCACGGTCAGCGTGTAGGTGCCGACCGGCAGTTGCATCGAGTACGCGCCCGTGCTGCTGGTCGTCGTGGTGCGGTTCGACGGACCTGTTGCCTGAACCGTCGCGCCGCTCAGCGCCGCGCCCGTGCTGGCGTTGGTGACGGTGCCCTGGAGCGTGCCCATCGGGCCGCGCGGCGACTGATCGACCGCAGCGAAGGCATCGAGCTTGCCCTCGCCCCAGACGTTGTTGTTGGCCGCCGTGCCGCCGCAGGTCAGATCCGAGGTGTCCACCGCAGACTGATCAAGGATCGTGCGGGTGGCGTTGATGTCGCCGACCAGCGCCGGAGCCGACGACCACATCAGCGCGACCGCGCCCGCGAGGTGCGGCGCGGCCATCGAGGTGCCGCTGATCGAGTTGTACGCGCCGTTGCTCCAGGCCGAGCGCACGTTGACGCCAGGAGCCGCGATGTCGGGCTTGATGCCGCCAAGCGTCGAGGAGCCACGGCTGGAGAATGAGGCGATGGCGTTGTTGATGTCGAACGCGCCCACCGAGTAGCTTTCGGCGTAGTCGCCGGGCGAGCCGGAGGTTGCGCAGCTTGGGCCGCTGTTGCCGTTGGAGAAGGCCGGGAAGATACCCGCCGCGACCCACGCCTGCACCGTGGACTGATACCAGGTGTTGTTGCCGCCGCCGCCCCACGAGTTGTTGACGATGTTCGGGCGGAGATCGGAGCGGGCATTCTGTCCGCTCAGATCCGTTGGTGCGAGCACCCACTGGCCCGACGAGAGCAGCGACGAGTTGGAGCACGAGTTGCTCTCGCAGCCTTTGGCGGCGATCCACTTCGCGCGCGGCGCGACGCCGATCTGGTTTGTGCCGCCGTCGTCGCCGACCATCGTGCCCATCGTGTGGGTACCGTGACCGTTGTTATCGCAGGGCACGGTGCGTCCGTTGTTACAGGCGTTGGCCGGATCATGCCAGTTGTAGTTGTGGTTGAAGGTGCCGTCGGCCTGCCGACCGCGATACTGGTTTACCAGCGCCGGGTGCGTGTGCAGCACGCCCGTGTCGATGTTGGCGACGACGATGCCCTCGCCGCGCACGTTGAAGGTCGACCAGACCTGATCGGCGCGGATGCGTGAGATGCCCCACTCGATCGCCTGGATGCGCGCCTCTTCCTCGCCGGGGATCGGCTCAGGCAGACGCTGCGGATCGTCGTTGATGATCTGTTCGACCTCAGGCCGGGCCGCGAGCTCCTTGATCGTCGCGTGATCTGCCGTCACTTTGATCGCGTTGGCAATCCAGAACGACTCGTACGTCTTGCCCCGGCTCTTGAGCAGGCCGTGCAGCCCCTTCTGGCTGCGCTCGGCGACCGCCTTGAGCTGGTTGACGACGAAGTCGCCGCGCTCTTTCCAGTTCTTGATGCCGTAGGCCGCCTGCAAGTCTGCTCTATCACGCAGGATGACCCAGAACGTGGTTTCATTCTTGGCGGTAGCCTGCTCCAGCACTTTGGCGTCGATGCGCGCCAGCGGCTTTGGCTGCGAGCTGGCCGATGCGATCAGCGGGAAAACCAGCATGGCGAGAATGAGCAGCGTGGTCCAACGAAACGTCCGACGT
>DASUTC010000355.1 GCA_036374795.1 Herpetosiphonaceae bacterium | reverse complement strand
CGTGCCGGTGCTCGACCTGGACATCACGCAGCCCGCGAATATCCAGCGGTTGCTCGATCAGTTCTTCGGCTACGTCGAGCCCCAGATCGACCAGTTTCACCGCGCCGTTGCCGAGTTCCGCAGGCAGATACCAGGGCTGGCGCAGGGCCTCACGGCGATCATCGAGGGCGAGAAGCGCGATAACCGGCGCTTTGCGCAGGCGCTCGCCGGGTTCTGGGATCTCTGCAAAGGCTCGCTCAATCCCAACACCTCGATCGAAGAAGTCGAGGATATGCTCAAGCAGCATCTCTTGACAGAGCGCATCTTTCGCTCGGTTTTCGGCAACCCCGACTTCGTGCGGCGTAACGCTATCGCCCGTGAGCTAGAGAAAGTGGTGGACGCGCTCACCAGCCGCTCGTTCAGCCGCGCTGCGTTCATGGCGCAGCTTGATTACTTCTATGAGGCGATCGAGAAGACCGCCCGCACCATCGCCGATTACAGCGAGAAGCAATCGTTTCTCAACGCGGTGTACGAGCAGTTCTTTCAGTCATACAGCACCAACACCGCCGATACGCACGGCATCGTCTACACGCCCGCGCCGATCGTGCGCTGGATGGTGGCGTCTGTGGAGCAGGTTTTGCAGCGCGAGTTCGGCACCTCGCTCAGCGAGCCGGGCGTGAATCTGCTCGATCCATGTGTTGGCACAGGCACCTTCATGCTGGAGATCATCGACAAGATTCGGCCTAGCGCGCTGCCGCACAAGTATGACCACGAGCTGCACTGCAACGAGGTGCTCCTGCTGCCGTATTACATCGCCTCGCAGAACATCGAGCACGAGTACTACGAGCGCACGGGGCAGTATGCCGCGTTCGAGGGCATCTGCTTCGCCGATACGCTCGACATGGGCCGCGTACAGCTTCAGATGTTCGCGCCGGAGAACACCGAGCGCGTCAAGCGCCAGGAGTCCGCACCGATCTTCGTGATCATCGGCAACCCACCCTACAACGTCGGCCAGGTCAACGAGAACGACAACAACAAAAACCGCAAGTATCCCGAAATCGATCGGCGCATTCGCAATACCTACGCCAAGTCGTCACAGGCAACCAACAAAAGAGCGCTCAGCGATATGTACGTGCGTTTCTTCCGCTGGGCCACGGATCGACTCTACGGCGGCGACGGTGTGATCTGCTTCGTCTCCAACAACTCGTTTCTGGATCAGTTCGCCTTCGATGGGATGCGCAAAGAGTTGCTCAAAGACTTCACCAGCATCTACACGCTCGATCTCGGCGGCAACGTGCGCCAGAATCCCAAGCTCTCCGGCACCACACATAACGTCTTCGGCATCCAGGTCGGTGTGGCTATTACGCTGCTGGTGCGCAAGCGCAACGGCGAGATGCAGCGTCAGCCTGCGACGGTGCATTATGCCCGCGTGGATGAGTGGTGGCGCAGAGAGCAGAAGTGTAGCTATCTCGACCAAATGGGCGATTTCACTGGCATCGAGTGGCAGATACTCACGCCAAACGCGCGCGGCACCTGGCTTACCGCAGGCGCAGCAGATGATTTCGATTCGTTTGTGCCGATGGGGACCAAGGAGGCGAAAGAAGGCCGGGCTGGTAGCACTTCTGCGATCTTCAGGACATATTCAAGAGGAGCCGAAACAACACGAGATAGCTGGATGTACGATTTTGATCGCAACAAGCTTGCCAGTAAAGCACGGACAATGATCGAAACATACAACTCCGAGCTATCCCGCTGGATTCGTGCTGGCTCTCCGAGTAATGTAGATGATTTTGTCCTTGCTGATGAGGCCAAGATCAAGTGGAGTAGCAGGCTTAAAGAATGCCTTGTACGCAAAATGGAAGCCAGGTTTGACCCTGACTCAATTCGTAATGCGCTCTACCGTCCGTTCACCCGTCAGTACTTATACTTTGATAACATCATGACACATCGGCAAGGTGTGTTTCCTCGTATTTTTCCTTTACAGTCGAGTGAAGCAGAGAACTATTGTATTTGCGTGACAGATGTGGGATCAGAAAAACCCTTTCTGGTTTTCATGAGCGACGTTATCGCTGATCTTCATCTCGTCGGCGCTGGCTCAAGCACCCAATGCTTCCCCTTCTACACCTACGACGAAGACGGCAGCAACCGGCGCGAGAACATCACCGACTGGGCGCTTGAGCAGTACCGGGCGCAGTACGGCGCGCACGTCACCAAGTGGGACATCTTCCACGGCATCTACGGGCTGCTGCACGCGCCGGAGTATCGGGCGAAGTACGCGCAAAACCTCAAGCGCGATCTGCCGCGCATCCCGTTCGTGTCGCCTGAGGCGTGGGCCGCGTTCGTGGCGGCGGGGCGCGAGCTTGCGGCGCTGCACGTCGGCTACGAGCAGGCGCAGCCGTACCCGCTCAAGCACATCGAAAAGCAGCCATTCACCTGGCGCGTCGAGAAGATGCGGCTCAGCGCCGACAAGACCGAGCTGGTGGTCAACACGTCGCTGACGCTGGCGGGCATTCCACGCGAGGTGTACGACTACCGCCTCGGCAATCGCTCCGCGCTGGAGTGGGTGATCGATCAGTACCAGCTCAAGACCGACGCGCGCTCTGGCATCACCAGCGATCCCAACCACCCCGACGATCCCGAATACATCGTGCGGCTGGTCAAGCAGGTCGTGCAGGTGAGCGTGGAGACGGCGCGGATAGTGGCGGCGCTGCCGGGCCTGGGGTAGGCCCTCACCCCGCTTCGCTCCGCTCAGCACCCCTCTCCCATTGCCATAGGAGAGGGGGAGACGCTGGTACTGGGTTGTGGCCCCTTTGTTCTTTGTTTGCTTCCTAACGTGGTTGCTTCGGGATGAAAATATCCGGCGGAAGGCGACCGGCGCTGACGCGGAAGATGTTTAAGCCCGCCGACGTGCTCGCAGCGTACACCAGGCCATCCACGGCATCGATCTCGCTGGCACCTCCGGGCGCTGTGGAGGTCACGCGCGGTCGTGGGCGCGTTGGATTAGTCAGATCGGCCATGTGCAGGCCGCCGCGATAGCTATCGGCCACATAGAGCTGCTTGCCGACAATATCGATCGGCCCGGCGAAGGGTGGCTTATAGATGTTGCGCAGCGTCGGCTGGTCTGGATTGCTCACATCGATGATGTTCACCCCGTCGATATTCACCACATAGGCCAGCGTGCCGACGACCCGCAGACGTGTGCTGACAGGCAGGCTGAGGCTGCCACGCGGCACCGGATTGGCCGGATCGCTCACGTCGACGATCTTCAGCCCGCCGCTACAGCCACGGCTACAGTCGCCCAGAGCGAGATAGGCCAGATTGCCGACGATCTGAAGCTCGTGCGCGATACTACCCGATACCTCAACTGAGCTGAGCCTCGCGGGATGGTCGGGGTCCGCAACATCGAAGATATTGAGACTGTAACCGGACAGCACATAGAGCCGATTGTCGACCGCCTTGATGCTGCCGATGCCGATGTTGTAAATCTGGCCGCGCAGCGTCGGATGCGCCGGATCGCTCACGTCGATGATCTTGAGCGTATAGTTTGCGCCGAGATAGGCCAGATTGCCCTGCACATAGAGCTTGCCCGGCACCTCTCCGGCGAGCGTGTCCTCATCGCGATAGACCGCGTGCAGCCTCGGACGAGCCGGATCGCTGGTGTCGAAGATATGCAGGCCGCTGCCTTGCACGGTGGTATAGGCCAGATTGCCGACGACCTGGACGGTGTCGATCTGCTGCGAGAGGATCGCCCTGCCGCGCTCGACCGGGTTGGCTGCATCGGCGAGATCGACGATCGCAAGATCATTCTTTAGCGTAAGATACGCCCGTCCCGCGCCGACCTCAAGGTTGAAGATCGGCTCCGGGCTGGTGTAGGTGTTGTGCAGCGCAGGAGTGGCCGGGTCGCTCACGTCGACGATGCGGACTTCCGGCCAGAAGTACCGGAAGAGATAGGCGGTGGTGCCTTCGACCCGGAGATCGTCGAAGATCATATCGGGCGCGCTGAAGCTGCCGCGCAGCACGGGCGCGCCGGGATCGCTGGCGTCGATGATCAGCAGCCGGTCGGCATTGCCGCGCTCGATCGTATAGATCAGATTGCCGACCACGCTGAGCCGCCACACGCCGCCGGGGATGACATAGGTGCCGCGAAATGTCGGCTGAGCGGGATTGCTCACGTCGAGCAGGTGAATGCCCTGCTCAACGCTGGTTGCGAGATAGGCCAGGCTGCCGCCGACGTGGAGATCATTGATGCTCTTCGCCGCATCGTAGCTGCCGCGCAGCACAGGCTGATCGAGATTGCGCGCATCGACGATCTGGAACGTCGTGCTGCCATCGACCGATATGACGAGATAGGCTATGCCTGCCTGGGCTGCGACCTGCATGGTGTAGCCCGGTGCCTGATACCTGCCGCGCAGCACGGGCTGATCGGGATTGCGCACATCGACGATCTGAAGGCCGCTGTCGCTCACGGCAACATAGGCCAGGCCGTCGGCCACGGCTATATCGTTGACGAAGTTCGGCAGCCGTACCGAGGAGCGCCGCACCGGCTGCGCGGGATTGCTCACATCGAGGATCGAGAGCTTCGGCCCCTCATCGATGTACGCCAGGGCACCCTGGACGACCGTCTTCGAGGATCTTCCTCCGATGCCGCCAGCTAGCCTGATCCGGGCGGCAATGCCGGACGTGGCGGGCGGTTCCGACGGGGAGCTAGCACGAGTACGAGCGGGTGGCTGTGCCGCAGACGCGACGAGGGCGATCAGGACCAGGAGCAGGGCCTTGTAGTGATGGAGAGTCATAGCGATCCTCCTTTCTAGGAGCTGATCTGATCGTACGGCGGGCTAGCTGCGTTCTCCATGGTACCAGTCTGATACGACAGCGTTAAATCTGATACCGCAAAACAGGGCGTGGAGCAGATCCACGCCCTGGCACGTCGTGTACCGATGTATCGTTTGCGTTGCGGCCCTCATTACGCCCAGAGGGCACCCGCCCCCTTCCCCTTGCTCAGGCGGGCTTCCGCCTTCGCGGCGATAGGAGCGGGGGAGCGACGAGGCGCAACGAAACCCCTCTCCTGCGAAGTGGGAGAGGGGTGCGGAGCGCAGCGAAGCGGGGTGAGGGCCTGCACACCAGCATCAAGCGTTGCTCACCACCGCCGCCTGGTCCCAGTCCACGAAGTAGCGCACGCGATCCTTCTTGAACTCTTTGGTCGAGAAGAGGATCACGTACTCGGTCACGCCCAGCGGCCTGAGATCCTCGGCGATCTGCCGCGCGATCTCCTCGGCGTTCTCGCGCGAGCGCGCGTGGACCATCGAGAAGAAGTTGTAGGGCCAGTCCTCATAGACCGGGCGGCGGTAGCAGTGCGAGACGGTCGAGTACGCTGCCGCGATGCGTCCGGCCTCGTCGACCTTGTCCTCCGGCACCTTCCAGGTGATCATGCCGTTGTCGGTAAATCCGGCCTTCTGGTGGCGCAAGATCGCCGCGATCCGCCGCAGGTAGTTCATCTCCTGCATCTCGCCGAACCAGGCGAGCAGCTCGGCCTCGCTGATTCCGGCCTGCGCGGCCAGCAGCTTGAACGGCTCTTCTACCAGCGGCAGATCGTCCTGGGTGGCGCGGATCAGCGCTTTGTCGCGCTCGGAGAGCGGGCGGATCTCCTTGGCCTTGACGTACTGCTGCGTCTCCTTACCGACCTTCGTCTCGTCCTGCTCCATGTCGAGCTTGACGGCGATCTTGTACATCTTGAGCGTCGGCAGCATGCGCACCTTCTCGACGCCCGCGCGATTCGTCAGGCGCGTGACCTCAGTCTCCAGGTCTTGCTCCGGCGGCACCGCGATCGTGAACCAGATGTTGAAGTAGTGATCGCGGCGATAGTTGTGCGACACGCCCGGATGGCTGTTGATCACCGCCGCCGCCTCGTCGATGCGCTCCGGCGCGGCGCGCACCGCGACCAGGCTAGACTTATAGCCGAGCTTGCGCGTGTCGAAGATCGGGCTGATCTGCCGCACGACGCCGATCTCACGCAGCCGCCCGATGCGCTGCATCACGTCGGCCTCGGTCGTGCCGACCTCCTGCGCGAGCGCCTGCCAGGGCCGCGACACGACCGGAAACTTCCACTGCATGGTATTGACCAGCTTTTTGTCGGTCGCGTCCATCTGATCGTCGACGCGCTCCGGCAGCTCGATCGGCTGCGCCGCCTCCGCCTGCTGCTGCGGCCCGACCAGCACAGTGTCGCCCTCGATCTTGACCTGATACGCTGGCACGGGGCCGCGCGCGGGAGCGCAGAGCGCCGCGCCGGTCTTCAGATCAAACTCGGCGCTGTGCCACGGACAGGTGACTTTACCGCCCTCGACCACGCCGTCGACCAGCGGGCCGCGCGCGTGCGAGCAGCGGTTGCTCAGCGCGTAGAACGTGCCGCCCTCGTTGAAGAGCGCGATCTGCGTGCCCTCGACCACCACCAGCTTCGACTCGCCCGGCGGAACGTCGCTCACCTTGCAGATCGCGACAAAGCCGCCAGTGCTGGCGGGCGCGGCGACTGGCACGGCAGCCGGTGCGGCGGGCTGTGCTGCTGCTGGCGCTGCCGCCGCGCTCGATCCGCCGTCCAGCGAGTCGAGCATGCCCCGGACGGTCGTGGCGATGCCTGGGATCAGCGGCGTGTCGCGCAGCGTGTACTGGCTGGCCTCGGAGAAGCGCAGCTCTTCGACCAGATCCAGAAAGCGCGAGGGCACGTCCGTCTCGAACGCGACGACAAACTCCTGATCGTCCAGGCCGTAGGAGTAGGTCGTGTTGAGCTTGACATCGGGATATTTGCGCCCGACGCGAATATGCTCATCCATCAAGCGCTGGCGCTCTTCCGCCGGCAGGCCGTACCAGGGCCGTGTCTTGATGAAAGGATAGACGAACAGGTACTTGCTCTCGCCCGGCACGATGATGTCGCGGCGCTTGGCCTCTTCCTCGGTCGCGTACTTATCGACGTAGCGCGAGCGCTTGGTCATCGCCAGGAACGAGTGCGCCACCGACAGATACGGCCCGATCGGCGTTGCCATAAGCTGCGTGTGCAGCTCGGTAAAATCTTCCAGCCGCTCGCTGACCAGCCACAGGCCGATGTCGGCATCGCCGCGCAGCCCGACCAGCGTGTACGGTCGCAGCACGATCGTCGCCGCCCACTGCCTGACGACCGCCTCGAACGCCTGCTTGCCGCGCTCGCGCTCGTCGGCGGCCAGCGCGTTCCAGGCCGGATCGAGCTTGAAAAAGGACCACTTGACGAATTGCCGTCGCGCGGTTGTCTCCATGAATATGCTCCTCGTAAGAACCAAGAACCAAGAACTGAGAACCAAAATTCCGTTTAAGCAGATCTATTCTGCTCATGCTCCTGGTATCTAATCGGCTTTTTTGTGTACTTCGGCGTCTTCAGATACTTCAATATCGAATTTTTTTGCGGCCTCTAGGATACGTTTGCGCGCGCGCTCTTTGGCCGCCTTGCTCTCGAAATCGGTTTGCGGGTAGCGGGCAATGGCGTTGCGCGCGTGATCTTCGTCGTGGACCGGCAGATGACGCTCGCCTGCTTTGTCGATGTAGGCAAAGGCGCTGTCGGAGAGCTTGTCGCGCTCTTTCTCTGAAAGTTTTGACATGCTGATCCTCCCGATTGCATCGATCTGTCTGTCAAAG
>DASUTC010000354.1 GCA_036374795.1 Herpetosiphonaceae bacterium | reverse complement strand
GCACCGCCACGCTGGCGCCCCGTCCGCTCCAGACCGGCGGACGCGGGGAGTCGGTCGGCAAGTCCAGCGCCGCGACGCCGCGCAACTGCCGCCGCCAGTAGCCAAGCTGCTGCTCCAGGATGCCGCCCTGCAACCACTGCCGCTGCCAGACGGCGTAGTCGGCGTACTGGATTGCCAGCTCCGGCAGCACCACGGGCTGGCCCGCGACGAAGCCCTGGTAAAGCGCGATCAACTCATGGAGGAAAATGCTCTCGGACCAGCCATCGAAGACGCTGTGGTGCAGCACCAGCACCAGGATATGATCGAGCGAATCGTGCTGGAAGAGCGTCGCGCGCAGCAGCGGCCCGTGCCCAAGATCGAAGGGCCGCGCCAGCTCTGCATCCACACGAGCGCGCAGCGCATCGGCGGAGTCGATCCCGTCGTCGGCAAGCACTTCGATGCAAGGCAGGGCCAGAGCCGCGTACGGGGCGATCACCTGCATAGGTGGCTCGCCGGGCGCGCTGACATCCTGGGCAAAGCTCGTGCGCAGCACCTCGTGGCGCTCGACGATGCTGTTGAGGCTACGCCGGAGCGCCGCACGATCAAGCGATCCCTGGAGTCGCAGGACCAGCGGCAGGTTATAGATCAGGCTGCCGGGCTGCAACTGATCCAGAAACCAGAGGCGCTGCTGGGCAAACGAGAGCGGCAGGGGCGTGCCATCGCGGGGCGCGCGCGTGAGGCGCAGCGCGGCGGTCGCCTGCTGCCCGCCGAGACGCGCGGCAAACGCGGCGACGGTCGGCGCTTCAAAGAGCAGCCGCAGCGGCACCTCGCGGCCCGTATGCTGGCGCACGCGGCTAGCCACCTGTGTCGCCAGGAGCGAGTGCCCGCCCAGCGCGAAGAAGTTATCGTGGATGCCCACCCGCTCGACTTTCAACACCGCTGCCCAGAGATCGGCAATCTGCCGCTCTAGCAGGGTACGCGGCGCAACAAAGGTATGAGCCAGCTCGGAACGACTGTGCTCCGGCACGGACAGCGCCTTCCGATCAACTTTACCGTTGGGGGTGAGCGGCAGCGCGTCGAGCACCACAAAGGCGCTCGGCACCATGTAATCGGGCAGGTGCTCCTGCATGTACGTGCGGAGGGCGGGCGCGAGAGGCGTTGGGGGCACACCGGCTGACTCCTGACTCCTGATCCCCGATCTCGCGACCACATACGCCACGAGGCGGGGATCGCCAGGCGCGTCCTCGCGCAGGAGCACCACGGCCTCGCGCACGGCCTCATGCCGCGTCAGCACAGTCTCGATCTCACCAAGCTCGATACGGAAGCCGCGCAGCTTGACCTGCCCATCGATCCGCCCCAGAAACTCTAGCTGCCGATCCGCCCGGTAGCGCGCCAGGTCGCCCGTGCGGTAGAGCCGCGCGCCCACTGCCCCGCTGAACGGGTCCGGCACGAACTTCTCGGCGGTCAGATCGGGCCGCTGGTGGTAGCCGCGCGCCACGCTCACCCCGCCGATGTAGAGCTCGCCCTCCACCCCGATCGGAACGGGATTCAGGTGGGCGTCAAGCACATAGACCTGGACATTGGGGATCGGCTGGCCGAGCAGCGCAGGCTGCGGCTCCGCCTCCGGCGGGCACAGCCAGTAGGTCGTATCGATCGTCGCCTCGGTCGGCCCGTAGGCGTTGCACAGCGTCGCCTGTAGCCGCGCGAACCACCGCGCCTGCACCTCCGCCGTCAGCCGCTCGCCCCCGCTCACCACATACCGCAGCCGCGTACACGCCGTGATCCCCGGCTCCTCCAGCAGCACCGCGTGCTGGCTCGGACTCGCTCCATACACCGTGATCCCCGCCTCGGCCATCACGCGCACCAGCGCCGCACTGTCGTAGCGCTCCTCCGGCCCCACCAGCACCAGTGCCGCCCCCGCGCTCAGCGGCCAGAAGATATTCCACACCGACGGGTCGAAGCTGATCGAGTAGTTCAGCAGCACGCGGTCCTCGGCCTCCAGCGGCCACGTCGCCTGCCGCCACGTCAGGTTGCTCAGCACCCCCCGGTGCGGCACCAGCACCCCCTTCGGCATGCCGGTCGAGCCGGAGGTGTAGATCACATACGCGATCTGCTCCGCGCTCAGCGTCGCCGCACACGCCGTCGTCGGCTGCGCCGCGATCCGCGCCCACTCGTGGTCCAGGCACAGCGTTGGCACCGCGCTGACCGGCAGCGTCGCCGCCAGGCGCGGCTGCGTCAGCACCAGCGCGACCTGGCTGTCGGCGCAGAGCCAGCGCAGCCGCGCGCTCGGATAGGCCGGGTCCAGCGGCACGTAGCAGCCGCCCGCCTTGAGCACCGCCAGCAGCGCGACGATCAGCTCTAGGCACGGCTCCAGCGCGATGCCGACCCGTACCTCCGGCCCGACGCCCCGCGCGCGCAGCTCGTGCGCCAGCTGGTTGGCCCGCGCGTTGAGCTCGGCATAGCTGAGCTGCTGCGCACCGAAGATCACGGCAGGCGCATCGGGCGTGCGCGCGGCCTGCGCAGCGACTAGCCGATCGACGCTGCTGCCGCTTGGATACGCCAGCCGCGCCGCGTTCGCCTCCACCACCAGCGCGTGCTCCTCGGCTTCCGTCAGCAGCCGCAGCCCGCTGATCGGCTGCTGCGGATCGGCGACAATCGCCGCCAGCAGCACCGCGTAGTGTGCCACCAGCCGCTCGATCGTCGCCGCCGTGAACAGATCGCTGCTGTACTCGACCATGCCCTCCAGCCCCGCCGCCGTCTCGCTCAGCGTCAGCGCCAGATCGAACTGCGCGCTCGTCGTCTCCAGCGCCACGCGCTCGACCTGCAGCCCCGGCAGGCGCAGCTCTGTGACCGGCATGTTCTGGAGCACGAACAACACCTGGAAGAGCGGATGGCGGCTCAGGTCGCGCTCCGGCTGCACCTGCTCGACTACCACCTCGAAGGGCGCGTCCTGGTGCGCGTAGGCATCGAGACACACCGCCCGCGTCCGCGCCACGAGCTGCGCGAAGCTCGGATTGCCGCTGAGGTCGGCCCGCAGCACCAGCATGTTGACGAAAAAGCCGAGCAAGGCCTCGACCTCCGGGCGGGTCCGCCCGGCGATCGGCGTGCCGACCGCCAGGTCGCGCTGGCGGCTATAGCGACTGAGCAAGACCTGGAAGGCCGCCAGCAGCGTCATGAACAGGCTACTCTCCAAGCGCTGGCTCAGCCGCCGCAGCTCGCGGGTCAGCGCGGCGGGCAGGTGCACCGCCACGCTGGCGCCCCGTCCGCTCCAGACCGGCGGACGCGGGGAGTCGGTCGGCAAGTCCAGCGCCGCGACGCCGCGCAACTGCCGCCGCCAGTAGCCAAGCTGCTGCTCCAGGATGCCGCCCTG
>DASUTC010000353.1 GCA_036374795.1 Herpetosiphonaceae bacterium | reverse complement strand
TCGCCGCCTCGTCGGAGAGCACCTCGGTGCCGGGCTTGTTCGGCCCGATCGCGATACCTGAGACAGGCTGAATCCGCAGCGTCGCGCGCTTGCCACGCGCCAGCGGCAGCCGCACGATCTGCCCGGCGCTGACCGTGCGCGTGATCGGCGTGCCGTGAACCGGCCTCAGCTCGACATCGGCGATCTTCTTGCCCGGAGCTAGCTCGCCGCGCGGCACGATCACCGTCGCCAGCGGCACGTTGTTAAGACCATCCTGCTCCAGCAGACAGGCCGCCGCGTCGGTGTCGAGATGGGCCAGCGCGCCGCTTGCCGCCAGCAGACTAAACTGATCGAGGTAGAGATCGATCGCCAGCACGCTATCGCGGCTGGTAGGCTGGAGCGCATCCAGCAGCGCCAGGGCCGCCAGGCCAGGCCGGGGAGCGTCCGCCAGCGCGCCGCCGCCAAAGACCAGATCGTACTGCGCGTCGGGCCGCTCGTCGCGCAGCGCAAGATAGGCCGTGCTCAGCGCCTCGCGCATGATCGCGTAATCCAGCAGCAGATCGTCAAGGTCGGTGGCGACCTGATATGGCCGCAGGACGCGATTCAGCAACCGATTGTGCAGCGTTTGCTCGTCAAGCTCGAAGGGCAGCCAGCGCTGGATCGCCGCCGGGCCGCGCGCCTTGAGCACGTCGAGCACGCCCAGGCGCGTGCCCAGCCGCCCAAAGATCGCCTCGGAGTAATGCCCGCCGCTCATCAGCAGACACGCCGTGCTCCACGAGTCGACCGAGACGGCCAGCACGTTGCGGGAGAAGCGCTGCGACAAAAATCGCACCATCAAGCCCTGATCTTCCACGGCGCTGCCCAGGCGGCGACAGCGCACCATGCGGAGCCGCTCGGCTCCCGGCAGCGCGGCAACGCGCCGCTCCTGGTAGATGCGCCGCAGTAGCGAGCGCGTCGGCTCGATGCGCGGATGCTGCGGCAGCGGCACCACGTTATCGCTCACCTCGACCGGAGCGGCCTCGCCGATCGTCTGGCGGACCTCATCGGCAGCCGCGCTGTTTCCGGCGAAGATCACCAGCGGCTGGTTATCGCCGTGCGTGGCAAGCAGCGATACCAGATGCGCCAGCCGTTTGTGCGGCGCTGCCTTTGCCTTGTCGCCCGCGTCGCCACCGGCGATCACGACCACGTCTGGCTGCGTCTGCACGAGCGACATGAGATGCTTGCCAAGCTCCTTGCCGCCCTCATCCAGCGCGATCGTCTCCAGCAGCGTGGTGTATGTGCTGCGAATCGCATGGGTAACGCTGCGGACCGAGGCATGATCTGCTATTCCGGCGACGGCGACCGACAGCGGCCCTGCCGCGCTGGTCGTCGCGACCACGCCATCGACGCCGTTGCCCGCATCATCCTGCGGATAGCGCAGGTCGTCGCCCTGCAACAGCTCCCGGCTGGTCGTCTGCTCGATCTGCCGGAGCGCGGCGATAATCGCCCGCGTCGGATCGTTGTCGGGCGGGCCAAACGTGCTGGGGCTGACGGCGCGGGCGACCATCCGGTAGCTTTGATCGACCACATCCACCAATGTCACGCGCGTCTGATCCAGGCCGATTTCAACGACGAGGAGCGCACCGTGCTCTGGAGTAGCTGTCTCGTATTCCACGTTTCGCTCCTTAGAACAAGCTGGCAAGCTGGAAGAACCAGTCTGCGATACCCTGCGACAACACCAGCGACAGATCCGCGCGTGCGGCCCCATGCGCGATCACGGCGAGCGCGGGCATAGACGCGGCTCCAAACCCCAGGTTGAAGCTCGGATTCAACAGGATCAGCAGGATCGCCGCGCTCACCAGCAGCAGGACCAGGACCAGCAGCACCGGCAGCAGCCACGAGCGGCGGTGTTTCGGCGGCTGAGGCGCTGGCTCCGGCGCTGGCTCGGCGATCACCTGCTCCAGCAGGCGCATCGATTCGATCCGCTCCGGCGTACGAACCACGCGCGGCGGTGGCGCGACCGCTGCCTGCACCGGCATGGTATCGTCACCCTCCGGCGCGATGCGCTGGAGCCACTCCGGCGCGGCCTCCCTGACCGGCGCAGCGGCCTGCTGGGTATCGCCTTCCTCGCGCAGCCAGGCGGGAAGATCCAGCCCACCCAAAAACTCCGACTGTCCTCCGGCTGGCTTGGCTGGCCGCGCCGGTTGAGCAGGCTCGTCCAGCCACGAGGGCAGCTTCGGTGCCGACTCGGCGGGTTTGGTCGGCGCCTCGGCATCGATTCCTGACAGCCAGGGCGGCAGATCGCTGTCCGGTGCCGCAGAAGAGGGCGCTGGCTCTATCGAAGCCGTGTCGGAAAGCCATGTCGGAAACGCAGCCGCGTCATTGCTGCTCAGCGCGTCCTGAGTCGTGCCCGCATCTTGCGCTGCCAGCCGTCCAGCATCAACAGCCGAAACCTCGTCGCCGCCCGCCAGCCACGGCGGCAGCTCGTCTTGCTGCGGTGCGACGCTTGTCGGCGCGTCGTCTCCTGCCAGCCACGGCGGCAGCTCGTCTTGCTGCGCCAGCCCATAGCTCACTGTCGCGCCGGTTGCTGGCTCGTCGTCGCCCGCCAGCCACGGCGGCAGCTCATCGCCAGCCGCGCCGATCGGTGGCTGGGATGTGGGCGGCGTCGTTGCCGGAGCGGCAGATGGCTCATCCAGCAGCCAGGCAGGGAGCGCCTGCGTCGCGCCGGGATCGCCAATCGGCGGCGGCAGTTCGTCTGAGCCAGTATCGTCTGCCAGCCATGGCGGGAGCGCCTGCGTCGCGCCCAGGGCGGGCTGCGCCATCGGCTCGGTATCGATCAGCCACGCCGGCAGTTCGTCGATCGGCGGCTGAGGCACAGGCGGCGAGGACTGGAACGTTTCCGGCGCGACAGATGTCGGCGACTCTTCAAGCAGCCAGCTTGGTAGATCAGGATCGCCGGACGGCGCCTGCGCGGCACCGGGCGAGGATGGCGTGTCGATACCGTGTAGCCAGCCGGGAAGCTCATCGGCTACGGGAGGCTGCCCAGGCGTCGCAGGCTGCGCTGCGGCTGGCTCGACCTCACGCAGCCAGTCGGGAAGGTCGACGGATGGCGCGGGCGGCACCGCTGGAGTCTCCGTCGCGCGCAGCCAGTCGGGAACATCCTCAGCGCTGCTCTGGGCTATTGGAGCGGTCGGCTGCGCTGCGGCTGGCTCGACCTCACGCAGCCAGTCGGGAAGCGGCTGGCCCTCGGCTGGCTGGTCCGGTAGCTCCGCGCCGAACTCACTGCCCCAATCCGGCAGCGGCACATTCAGATCTTGCGTGCTCGCGCCTGCCGTGTCCTCCATCAGCCAGGCTGGAAGCTCTGCTGTCTCGGATCGACCGGCAGCCGTGCCTGCTCCCGGTGGCACGTCGGCGGGTGCCTCTTCGCTTTGCAGCCAGGGTGGCAGATCGGCGGCGGACGATGGAGGCTGAGCCGTCGCTGGCGGCGCTGGCGTATCGAGATCGGAAAGCCACGCGGGAAGCTCCTGAGGCGCGGCGGGGGGCGGCGCTGCGTAGCTTCGATCGGTATCAGCTTGAGGCGGAGCGGCCGCCGGAGCGGGCACATCCCACTCTTTC
Source organism: Herpetosiphonaceae bacterium (assembly GCA_036374795.1). Lineage (NCBI taxonomy): Bacteria > Bacillati > Chloroflexota > Chloroflexia > Herpetosiphonales > Herpetosiphonaceae > Herpetosiphonaceae bacterium. The sequence goes on along the minus strand of DASUTC010000353.1, from coordinate 10,676 downwards.
AGCCAGTCCGGCACGTCGGCCACGGCTCCGGCTGCCTCGCTCGCGGCACTGGGCTGATGCGGAGCGGGCGCATCTTCCTTGAGCCAGGCTGGAAGATCGTCGGCGGGCGCTGGTGCGGCGGGCGCGGGCGGCGGTGTCGCGGGCGGCTCAAACTCACGCAGCCAATCCGGCAGCGGCGGCGCTGCCGATGACGGCCCGGCGGTCGGTTGATCGTCCGCGAGCCACGGCGGCAGATCGCCCGTCGGAGCAGCGCTGCTCGGCGGCGGTGACGCAGCGGGCGCGGCTTGATCGTCCACGAGCCACGGCGGCAGATCGCTCGTCGGCGCGGCAGGCGGCGGTGGTGACGCAGCGGGTGCCTCACGATCCAGATCCCGCAGCCAGTCCGGCAGCGGTTGCTCGGCCTCTGCCGGACGCGGAGCCGTCGGCGGCGCATCGTCTGAGCGCAGCCAGGGCGGCAGCTCTTCAGTCGTGCCCGGCGTGGTCGGCGTCTGCTGAAGCTGCGTCAGCCAGTCGGGAGCCTGCTCCGCAGCCGGTTGGCGCTCGTCCTCCAGACCGATCTCGCTCAGCCAGGATGGCAGCTCCGCTGGTGGCGCGGCAGGTGTGGATGGCGGTGCGCTTGGCTCGTCGGCGCTCGCGCGCAGCCATTCGGGAAGCTCGGCATCGGGCGGCGCGGCGGGATTCAGCGCGGCGGAAGCGCTGAGCATCTGGCCGCAATTTCCGCAAAATCTATTGTCGGATGGATTTGACGCGCCACAGCGCGGGCAATTAATCACATCACTCTCCTAGCGCGCCGCCAGGCCGGAGGTTTAGGAAGGCCCACGTATTCCTCGGTCCCACGCCGACGCAGCACAATCTGTAAAATATTCCCCGAATATACACTATCGATCAAGATAGGGCTGATCGAAACCAGGCAGCCGCACACTGGCAACCCAGCGCGGCGACGCCGATGCCCAACCGGAAACCACGCGCGACACCCAGAACCGGATACGCACGAATCTATTGCAGTAGCTCGCTCGGCCCCGGCATAGCGACCAGCCGAGGTCGCGACATGTCGCGACCTCCCCGATGCGGAGACAGCGCCGATCAGGGCACGCAGCCGATCGATGCCGGGCAGCGGGTGAAAATAAGGCAGGCGTGCAGAGCGCGCGCGAAGCGCGTACACAGCGCTGAGGAGAAGTGCGACGACGAAGAGGATAAGCTGTAGAACGGATGCTGACGTTGCAGGAAATGCCATACACTATCCTTACACTTTGCCGCCGTTCGTCGCTCGGAGTGTACAAGAAGTGGAAAAAACTGTCAATACTCGTACTACTGTAACAGGTTTTCGAGGCGCGTCCACGCCGCCTCGTCCTCTAGGCCGCGCGTCGTTTGGCCTATCCAGGTCTGCCACCGCTGTACCGGGCGGATCGGCTGGACGCGAGCAAGCACGACTCGCCGATCAAGCGGAGCGGACGCACAACCGGCTCTGCCAGGCCCTACCGCCGCAGCTAGGCCGCGACGCACCGCAGTTACTCCGGGGAGATCGGGCCTGCGGCTGGATCAGCGCTCATCGTTGGTGCGCGTGCCCGTATGCGCGCTGCGACGTGGACGCTGCGCATCGACGGTATCGAGCCAGACCGTCACGGGGCCGTCGTTGACGAGGTGGACCTGCATCATCGCCCCGAATCTGCCGGTCGCCACGTCCACACCCTGGCTGCGGAGCGCCGCACAGAAGCGATCGATCAGCGGCACGGCAACCTCGGGCGCGGCGGCCTGCACAAACGACGGGCGGCGGCCCTTGCGCGTATCGGCAAAGAGGGTGAACTGCGAGACTACCAGCGCCGCCCCGCCAACATCGAGCAGCGAGTGGTTGAACTTTCCGGCCTCGTCGGAGAACAGCCGCAGATTGACGATCTTCTCGGCAAGCTGCGTCGCCTCGCCGGGCGTGTCCTCCTGGCCGACGCCGAGCAAAATCAGGTAGCCCGCGCCGATGGCCCCGACGATCGCCCCATCGACCGTAACGTGAGCCTCGGTAACTCGTTGAATCAGTGCGCGCATAGTATCAAGAATGACATATTCGATGTACGAATCCTCGCACAACTCCACCGGCCATTGTACCCGATCTCCCGCGCCTTTACGCAGTACCATAGCATCGTATAATCAGAACACCTGTACTGGACACAACCTGGGGAACGTGCTATATTCGCTTCAGTCGCCCGCCGCTTCTGATCTTGGGAAGGAGATTCGTCATGGACGAGCAGATGACCAAGGCCGCACTCCTCGCAGCGCTGCGCGCGAAACGTGCAGCGTGGGATGCTGTGCTGGCAGAAGTTCCTGAGGCGCTCATGGACGAGCCGGGTGTCGCCGGGGAGTGGGCGGTCAAAGACATCATCGCGCATCTCACCTACCACGAGCGCTGGTATGCGGATCGGATGCACGAGGTGCTGCGCGGTGAGAGCTATGTCCCGAACGAGATGGATCGCATGGACTTCGACGAGCGCAACGACCGCATCTATCAGCAGAACCGGCACCGTCCCGCAGCAGAGGTGCTGGCCGAATCGCGGCAGGTCTTTCAGCGGCTTATCGAGGCGACGGAAGCACACGCCGAGGAATTTTTGACCCAGCCGCAGCAGTTCCAGGGCGCGCCAGGGCCGGTGATCATCTGGAAGATGCTGCGCGGCGATGTGTATGAGCACTACGGGCAGCACATCCCGTCGATTCAGCGCTGGCTGGCCGCTCGCAACGGTTGATCGCTACTCGGCGTGCTACGATTGCGCGCGCCCGTTGCTGCCCATCAGCTGGGCAAAGATAATGCGCCCGGTGTTGGTCTGATAGACCCGCGTGACGGTGACAAATACGTCCGATCCCAGGAGATGCCGCGCATCCTCGACCACGACCATCGTGCCATCCTGCATAAAGCCCACGCCTTGCTCGCGCTCGCGGCCCTCCTGGCGGATCGTGACGTGCAACTGCTCGCCCGGCAAGAACGGCACGCGCAGCGTATCGGCCAGATTGTTGAGGTTGAGCACCTCCACGCGCTGGAGCTCGGCGATTCGATGCAGATTCGAGTCGTTGGTGATCAGCCACATACTCTCGGCCTTCGCCAGCACCACCAGCTTATCGTCGACATCGCGCATGCCGGGCACGTCCGCGTCGGTGATCTCGATCGTGATAATGCCGCCCTCCTGGATCGTCCGCAGCACGTCCAGGCCGCGCTTGCCTTTCAGCCGCGTCAGATCGTCGGACGAGTCGGCGAGCTGCTGAAGCTCTTGCAGCACAAAGCGCGGCACCACCAGCCGCCCGTTGAAAAATCCGGTCTTGACCACGTCGGCGATCCGCCCGTCGATGATCACGCTCGTATCCAGCAGGAAGCGCCGCGATGTGGTCGAGCTGACCGGCTGCTCCTGCCGCGAGTACACCAGATCGAGCAGATCGTTTTTGCGCCAGTTGATCACGACGCCGCTGACGTAGGCGCAGACCAGCGCGATGATAAACGGCAGGTAGTCGCCCAGCAGCCCCGGCAGATGCGACACCGGAAACGACAGCAGCACCCCGACGATCAGGCCCAGCAGCAGCCCCGCGCCGGTTGCCACCAGATCCAGCGAGGGCATTGTCCGCGCGCGGCGCATCGCCGCCCGAAACGGATACAGGATCATGTACGGCGTGAGCACCAGGCCCAGGCCCAGCCCGGAGAGGATCAGCAGGAGCGTGCCGATCTGCTGCTCGCTGGTGGGCGGATTGAGCGAGTTGCTCCTGCCGAAGTACCAGCCGACATAGCCGAGCACCAGCGCGCCCAGGACTCGCACGTAAAAATTAGCCGTAAACTTCACGGCGTTCCTCGTCCTCAGATGTTCCGACCAATGCCTGACGGATCGCGGCGTCGAGCGAGCGGACGCCTTCGAGCTGCACGCCGCCGCTGATGTTCGGTTTGCCCGCCGGGCTGGGATACAGCGCGCGGGTAAAGCCCAGCTTGGTCGCCTCGCCGAGCCGTCGATCCAGTTGCCCAACGCTGCGCAGCTCGCCCGATAGCCCGATCTCGCCGACCAGCGCCAGGTTCGGATCGACGCGCTGGTTGCGGAACGACGAGGCGATTGCCGTCGCCACTGCCAGATCCGCCGCAGGCTCGGTGATGCGCATGCCGCCGACTACGTTCACGTAGATGTCCTGGTTGAACAGCGGAATGCCCACCCGCTTGGAGAGCACTGCGATCAGCATCGTCAGCCGGTTCGGATCGAAGCCGTTGGCCGTCCGGCGCGGCTGCGGGTTTTGTGTGTGCGAGGTGAGCGCCTGAATCTCCACCAGAATAGGCCGCGTGCCCTCCATCGTCACCGCCACCGTCGAGCCGGGCGTGCCCGCGCTGCGCTCCGCCAGAAACACCTGCGACGGATTGTTGACCTCGATCATGCCCCCCTGGGTCATCTCGAATACGCCGACCTCATCGGTCGAGCCGAACCGATTTTTGACGCCGCGCAGCATGCGGTACTGGTGAAACCGATCGCCCTCCAGGTACAGCACCACATCGACGATATGCTCCAGCACCCGTGGCCCCGCGATCGTGCCCTCTTTGGTGACATGGCCCACCAGGAAGATCGGAATGCCGCTGTCTTTCGCCACCCGCAGCAGCCGCAGCGCGCCCTCGCGCACCTGGCTGACGCTCCCGGCTGCCGAGGTTATGTCTTCCAGATAGACCGTCTGGATCGAGTCGACGATCACCAGCATCGGCTTAATCTCATTGATCGCGCTGATCGCCGCGTCGAGATTCGTCTCCGACAGCACGTAGAGCCGCTCGCTGAGCATGCCCAGCCGCTCCGCCCGCAGCTTGAGCTGCTGTGCCGACTCTTCGGCGGAGATATACAGCACCGGCCCGGTCTGCTGCGCGAAGCGCGCCCCGGCCTGGAGCAGCAGCGTGCTCTTGCCGATCCCCGGATCGCCGCCGATCAGCACCAGCGAGCCGGGCACCAGGCCGCCGCCGAGCACGCGCATAAACTCTTCGCCCTCGATCCGCAGCCGCTCGAAGCCGCCCGACGCAACCTCGGTGATCGGCAGCGGTCGCGAGGATGCGACCGGCTGGTTTCCGGCACGGCCAGGCGCGGCTTTGCCGACGCTCTGCTCGACAAAGCTATCCCAGCTATTACAATCGGGACACTTACCGAGCCAGCGCGTCTGCTGGTTGCCGCACTGCTGGCATACAAACACCGTACGCGATTTTGCCACACGCTAAACTTTCTAGTGCTAGAGCGCCGACAGGCCGGGGGTGGGCGGAGAACAAAGGAACAAACGATCAAAAGAACAAACTGTTAACTCCTTGTCGCTTGTTCCCTTGTTTTCATGCTCCCCTGACCCCTGCGTTAGAGCCTCAAGTATAACACAAGGGTGCCCAGCCTCAGCCAGGCACCCTTGTTCCGTTCGCCTGCGAGAAAGCACTAGATCAGCACGTCCTCGGCTTCCTGATCGGGCTGCGTCTCCTCAATCTCGCGCTGCGGTCGCATGCGCAGCAGGTTCTCGTACACGTCCACCAGCACGGCATCGCCCTCGCGGAACCGGCCAGCCAGCAGGCCCTCCGAGAGCGGATCTTCGATCAGGTTGGTGATGATCCGGCGCAGGGGCCGCGCGCCAAACTGTGGATCGTAGCCCCGCTTGGAGAGCAGATCGAGCGCCTCGTCGGTGATCTCCAGCGTGATGCCCTTCTCCTTGAGCTGCTGCCGCACTCGGTTGATCTCCAGCAGCGAGATCTGGCGAATCTCCTGATCCGTCAGCGGGTGGAAGATGATCGTCGCGTCGATGCGGTTCAGGAACTCAGGCCGGAACATCTGCTTGAGCGAGTCGTCCACCTTCTTGCGCGTATCCGTCTCGTCGATCACGCCCTTCTTCGCGTCGAAGCCGATGCGCGAGCCCTGGCGAATATGCTCGGTGCCCACGTTCGAGGTCATGATGATGATCGTGTTGCGGAAGTCCACGCGCCGTCCCTTGCCATCGGTCAGGTGGCCGTCTTCGAGCACCTGAAGCAGCAGGTTGAACGCATCCGGGTGCGCCTTCTCGATCTCGTCGAAGAGCACCACCGAGTATGGCTTGCGCCGCACCGCGTCGGTCAGTTGGCCGCCCTCGCCGTAGCCGACATAGCCCGGAGGCGAGCCGACCAGCCGCGAGGTGGTGTGCCGCTCCTGAAACTCCGACATATCGATCTTGATCAGTGCCTCTTCCGAGCCGAACATGAACTCCGCCAGCGTTTTCGCCAGCTCGGTCTTGCCCACACCGGTCGGGCCTAAGAAGATGAACGAGCCGATCGGACGCTTGGGATTCTTCAATCCGGCGCGCGCCCGGCGCACCGCCTTGGAGATCGTCACGATCGCCTCTTCCTGGCCGATCACCCGGCGATGCAGCTCGCCTTCCATGTTCATCAGCCGGTCGATCTCGTCGCCGGTCATCGTCGAGACGGGCACGCCCGTCCACATCGAGACGACATCGGCGATGTCCTCTTCCGTCACGTAGGGCCGATCGTAGGTCGAGCCGTCGCTCTTCAGCTCCTCGGACTCGATCTTCTTGATCCGGTCGAGCATGCGCTCTTCACGATCCTTGAGGTCGCGCGCCAGATCGTACTGCCCATCGGCCAGCGCCGCGTCGTGCTCCTTGCGGATCGCCTCAAGACCGCGCATCGCATCGCGCAGCGAGGGCGGCGTCGCCGAGCGGTACATGCGCACGCGGCTGGCGGCCTCGTCGATCAGGTCGATCGCCTTGTCGGGCAGGAAGCGGTCGGGCACGTAGCGCGCCGACAGCACCGCCGCCGACTTCACGGCCTCGTCCGCGATCTGAAGCTGATGGAAATCCTCGTAGCGCGATTTGATGCCGCGCAGAATGTCGATCGTATCTTCGATCGTCGGCTCGTCGACCATCACCGGCTGGAAGCGCCGCTCCAGCGCCGGATCGCGCTCGATATATTTGCGGTACTCGTCCAGCGTTGTCGCCCCAATCGTCTGGATCTCACCGCGTCCCAGCGCCGGCTTGAGGATATTAGCCGCATCCAGCGTGCCCTCCGCGCCGCCAGCGCCGATCAGTGTGTGGAACTCGTCGATGAACAGGATGCAGCGCGCTTCCTTGATCTCGTCGATCACCCGCTTGAGCCGCTCCTCGAACTGGCCGCGATACTTGGTGCCCGCCACCAGCGCGCCCATGTCGAGCGTCACCACGCGCTTGCCCTTGATCGAGTCGGGCACGTCGCCCGAAATGATCCGCTGGGCCAGCCCCTCGGCGATGGCGGTCTTGCCCACGCCGGGCTCACCGATCAGCGCCGGGTTGTTCTTGGTGCGCCGCGAGAGGATCTGAATCACGCGCTCGATCTCTTTTTGCCGCCCGATCACCGGATCGAGCTTGCCCGCCTCGGCCATCTCGGTCAGGTCGGTCGAGAGCGCATCCAGGTAGGGCGTTTTGCTCTGCTTGGGCTGCGCCGAGCGCTCCAGGCCGCTGCTCGGCCCCTGGCGGAGATCGCGCAGCACGGAGGTGCGCACCTGCTCCAGGTTGACGCCCATGATCTCCAGCACACCTGCGGCAACGCCCTCGCCCTTGCGCACCAGACCCAGCAGCAGATGCTCGGTGCCGACATAGTGATGGTTGAGCTTACGCCCTTCTTCGAGCGCGTACTCGATCACCTTCTTGGCGCTGGCAGTCAGCTCAAGGTCTTCATTGCGGTTCGAGCCCTCGCCGTGACCGACAATGAACTCCACGGCACTGCGCGCCTGCGCGTGCTTCACACCCAGCTCGTCGAGCACTTTCCCTGCCACGTGATCCTGATCTCGGATCAAGCCCAGCAGGATGTGTTCGGTGCCGACGTACGGATGATTAAAGTAGCGAGCTTCCTCTTGTGCGTAGTAGAGAACTTGTTTTGCTCGCTTGGTAAATCTGTCCATTGAGCCCATGGTATTGCTCCATCCTAGGGGCTTGGTGCGACTGCCCTTTGATCAATCAAGATCAGTGCCGCCGTACTTGATGAGCCAACTGCGTATAGGGGCGCGGAAGGGCGTACGATAACGCTACTACTCCTTCTTGATTGTACTACTACTTTAACGCTCTGCACAGATAGCTTGATACGCTCCATCAAAGAATCGGCGCGATCCCGACTGAAAAAAGTACAAGGCTCAGGTACATCTCGCAAGAGACTTGCCACGGAGTGGCACCTGAGCCTTGTGTCGCTTGTCAACGAGCGGTTTTGAACTTAAGCGTTACCCTCGGTTCCCTGACCCTCGTTTGTCGTGCTACCCACGTCGCCTTCTTCGTAATCGAAGTCCTCGACCGGATAGTTGCCGTCGTCACCTTCCACGCGGCGCATACTCAGGCCAATGCGCTTGCGAGCCGGATCGATCCGAATGATCCGAACTGGAACGGTGTCACCTTCTTTTACGAGCTCGCGCGGATGTTGGATGCGTCCATCGCCCATCTCTGAGACATGGATCAGGCCTTCCACACCATCCTCAAGCCGTGCAAACGCGCCAAACGAGGCAAGCTGCGTGATCGTGGCCTCGACAAGCTGGCCCAGCTCGTAGCGACCGCTGATCGTGGTCCACGGCTCTTCCTGCGTGCGCTTGATCGACAGGGCAATGCGCTTGCGGTCGTTGTCGATGTTCAGCACATAGACTTTGACCCGATCGCCGACCCTGAGGATCTCGGCGGGATGCTTGACACGGCTCCATGACAGCTCGCTCAGGTGCACCAGGCCGTCCGCGCCGCCGATGTCGACGAACGCGCCGAAGTCGGTGATCGAGGTGACGGTGCCTTCGCGCACATCGCCTTCCTTGAGCGTATCGAGGATTTCGTCCTTGCGTGCCTCGCGCACTTCCTGCACGGCCTGGCGCTCGCTCAGGATCAGACGGTTGCGGGCGCGGTTGATCTCGATGATCTTGAGCGTCAGCGAGCCGCCGACCATCCGCGCCATGTCGCTCTGCTTCTGCGCGTCGGGTCCACGGCTGATGCCTGTCACCTGGGATGCGGGCACGAAGCCGCGCACGCCGTCGAGGTTCACCAGCACGCCGCCCTTGTTGTAGTTGATGACCTTGGCCTGAAGCACGTCGCCGGTTTCGAACTGCTGCTGCAACCGACGCCAGCTCTTCTCCTGGCGGGCCTTGTCCAACGACAGGACCGCGCGGCCTTCTTTATCTTCCGGCTGGACAACGAATACCAATACCTCGTCGCCGACCTTCAACTCTGCACGCTCTTCGGGCAGTAGCGACGACATCTCTTTGCCTGGGACGACACCTTCCGACTTGGAGCCGATGTCGACCAAGATTTCGTCGCGGTCGATGTGCATGATAACGCCGTCGACCGTGTCGCCGTACTGAAGGTTGTAGTAGTCGTTCGCCGGATCTTGGAGGTATTGCTCCATCAGAGCGCGATCGTCCTGCGCTTCCTCCACCGATGAATTAGCCGACTGAACTGGAGCCGTTGTCTGCTCCTGTTCGGTAGCGGACGGCGCAGATGGGTTGTTGCTCATGTACCTTTTGTCCTTGAAAGGAATTGACCGCCGCCGTAGGGGCTGGCGGCCTGACACTATTATACCGGCTCTACGAGCCATTTGCAAATCTGTGGAGCCGATTTAAGGGTTTCTAGCGGCGGAATCGATGCGGTTTGGCCTGCGACTCGTCCATCGCCCGTTGTTCATGGCCGATCAGCGCTGCTTAAACGGCGAGGCCGACAGCGTCACGGACAATTATCTCAGGCCCTTGTCGTACCATTCGAGGTAGGCGCGCAGGTGCCGCTGCCAGTAGCCGCGCTCGTGTCCACCCGGATCGAGGTGCCAGACGTGGGCAATACCGCGCTGCGCCAGCAGCTCGTGAAAATAGAGCGTGCGCGGCAGCCACGGATCGTCGGCGCCGATGTCGAGCCATAGCGCGAACGTGACGGGCGTGCTCAAGTCCTGCACCAGCGAGACAGGATCGCGCCGCTGGTAGTCGACGCCGCTGCCAAAGAACGGAAACGCCTCCGCCTCGGCCCGGAAGACGGCGCTGTGTCCGCCAACCGCTCCAAACAGGCCCGGATTGTTCAGCGCCAGTTGCAGCGCGCCGTGCCCGCCCATCGAGATCCCGCCGATCGCGCGGTGTCTGGGCTCGGCCTCCGTGCGGTAGGTCGCATCGATGTGCGGGATCAGGTCGCCGGTGATGTAATCGCCCCAGCGCTCGCCGCCGCCCGCATGGTTCATCCAGTAGCCCAGATCTCCCTGCGGCGAGACAATCATCAGGGGAGCGATGCGCTTCTCACGGATCAGCCTGTCCGCCTCGTCGAATAAGCCGTAATCCTTCCATTCGCCGCTGCCGCCGCCACGACCATGCAGCACGTACAGCACTGGATACCGGCGCGCGGTCGATGCGTAGCCCGGCGGCAGGTAGAGCCAGTAATCCATCGCTCGGCCAAGCGCGGCGCTGTAGAACGAACTATGCCGCGCCCGACCGCGCGCGACCGGCGTGGTCGTTGGCAGCCGCAGCCGCAGACGATCGGGAGCAGCGCCAGTGGCCGCAGTGGGGCTGGCCTGTAGCGCGCCGCGTGTATGCTCGACAACCTGCGCGTCTAGCCTGGTGACTTTCGCCTCGACAGACGGTAGCCGCTGGGCGGTCTTCCAATCGAGAAGCAGCGGAGCCAGAATCGCCACGGCCAGGATCAGCACCAGAGCAACAGAGCGGTCGCAAGCGTACCGGCAGCATGCGCGAAGCAGCCGT
>DASUTC010000352.1 GCA_036374795.1 Herpetosiphonaceae bacterium | reverse complement strand
TTCGCCGTGTGCCGGTCGTTGAGAACGACCGGCTTGTCGGCATCATTACGTCGGGCGATGTTCGTAGCGCGATGCCATCGGATGCTACCTCGCTGAGTATCTACGAGATGGCCTACATGCTGGAGGAGGTGACAGCCGCCGAGGTCATGCGCACACACGTGATCACCATCTCGGCCAGCGCCTCGATCGCCGAGGCGGCGCAGCGCATGCTCGACCACAAGATCAGCGGCCTGCCGGTGATCGACAGGCGACAACTCGTGGGCATTATCTCCGAAAGCGACATCTTCCGCGCGATCGTCGATGGCCTGCTCACCGCGCCGCAGATCCCGCCCGTCGCCGATTCCGCACCGATGTGAGGGCCGCGCACCATCACGCGCTCACGGATGGCGCACGGCCACCACGACACGCCGCTGCTCGCCATAGGGCGCTGTTCGTGTTGGCACTTGCGGGAGAGCATCCCGCGCTCCACAAAGGAGAACGCTATGTATCGCTCAATCCTGGTTCCGCTCGACGGGTCCGCCTTTAGCGAGTATGCGCTGCCGGTCGCTCGCGCGATCATCCGCCGCCTGCCCGCCGACCAACGAGCAACGTTACATCTGGTGCGTGTCCACGAGCCGATCATTACGACCTATATCGACGGCCTGCCGATCATCGACGAAGAACTGGATGCGCAGATGCGAAAACATGAGGAGGAGTACCTCAATCTTGTACATACCCGCCTCATGCACGACATCGAGATCGACACGCGATGTGCGGTGATCGATGGGCCAACCGCCGCGATGCTGATCCAGCATATCAAAGCCGAGCAGATCGATCTGGTGGTGATGACGACACACGGGCGCGGCGGCATGGCGCGCTTCTGGCTGGGCAGCACCGCTGATGAAGTCGTTCGCCACGGCGCCGCTCCGGTGCTGATGATCCGCCCACCGAGCACGCCGGTCGTCGCAGCCGAGGAGCCTACGTTCCAGCGCGTGCTGATTCCGCTCGACGGATCGGAGATCGCCGAAGACATTCTGGAGCACGCCGCGATGGTCGGCGGGCTGATAGATGCCGAGTACAGGCTGCTGCGCATCGTCGAGCCGTTGATGATGGTCGGCTACTCGCCGACCGCCTACTCCGCCGATCTCGAAAAGCAGGTCGTGCGCCAGCAGATCGACGAGGCGGAGACGTATCTGGCGTCGATCGCGCAGCGGCTCCAGGCGCAAGGGCTGCGGGTATCGACCAAAGTCGTGGTTGGGCAGCAGCCCGTCACGATCATTCTCAAAGCCGCGCACGAGTACCGCATCGATCTGATTGCGATGGCAACGCACGGACGCGGTGGCCTGTCGCGTCTGCTGCTAGGCAGCACCGCCGACAAAGTGCTGCGCGGCGCGCTCGTTCCGGTGCTGCTCCACCACCCGCTCGCCAAGCGCGGCGCAAGCGAGGCCACACCAGGCAAGAACGTCGCGCTGTCAGTCGGGCAGTAGCACACCGCGTACACCCTCCAGAGCGTTACGGAGCAGGCGGGCGATCGGGAACGATCGCCCGCCTGCTCGCGTTGCTGATACCGCAGCGCCGCGATCGAATGCAATACGCCCCACAAATCAATCATTCAAGCTGCCGATCTCGCACCATTGGCGACATGCATAAAGTGATTATTGACATCAGCGTTATGACAACTAGGTTCGACATACCCGAATCGTGGCAATTGTGGTTATTTAGCCACGAAAAGTTGTCGAATCTTCTCACTTTGTATGATCATAACCGCTATACTTCTGACAGAGCAAGCAACTAACGACAGAGCATACAACACACACCACTCTGTCAGGAGAAAAACCATGAACGCCTTGAAAGATCCAAGATATGCCGGCATTGCCTGGCTCATCGTCCGTTTATGGCTCGGTTACGAATGGTTGATGGGCGGTATTGAAAAAGTATTCGGCGGAGGAAGCGCAGCATGGGTCGGTGATAAAGCAGGTGCCGGAGTCGCAGGCTTCCTCAAAGGCGCTATCGCCAAATCGCCACTCGCGGAAGGCTTCGATCCCGTCAAGACCCCGCATCCCCAGGTGCAAGAGTGGTACGCCATCCTGGCCCGCGACTACTTCCTACCCAACGCCGCGATCTTCAGCTATCTGGTAGCCTATGGCGAGCTGCTGGTCGGTCTGGCGCTGATCCTGGGCATCTTCACCCACTTCTCGGCACTGATGGGCGTGATCATGAACCTGGCCTTCCTGTTCGCCGGTTCGGCGAGCACCAACCCGCAAATGCTGGTCGTCGGATTGGCGATTGTGCTGGTGGGCGGCGTGGCTGTCGGCTACTACGGCCTCGACTACTTCGCCCGTCCGATCGAGAAGAAGCTGACGGATCGCACCTTCGGCAGGCTGGCACCTACGCCGCAGCTCCAATAGACATTCTTCACCAGCATCTCCTCACGCGGCAGAGAAGTCGATGACTTCTCTGCCGTATGGTTGTTTGCCGATGGTAGCATAGGAGGCGATAACCGCGTGGCACGCCAGTTGAAGGAGCGACATCAGCACATCGATCCCACCTGCGGTGCTGCCGCCGCCTGCACGCTCTCTGCGCGAAGTACGATAGAATGGGCGATCTCGAACAACCAAAAGGAGAAAGGGTGTGAAGGCTATTATTCTGGCCGCTGGCTACGCGACACGCCTGCGGCCACTGACCGAAACGATTGCCAAGCCGCTGCTGCCTGTCGCTGGCCGCCCGATGATCGACTACATCTACGATAAGATCGTCGAGGTTCCGGAGGTCGACGCGGTGCATGTTGTCACCAACCACAAGTTTGCGCAGGGCTTTCAGGACTGGGCAGGCGCGCATACCGGGCACCTGCCGATCCAGGTCCACGACGACGGCACGCTCAGCAACGAGGATCGGCTGGGCGCGATTGGCGATATTCGCTTTACGGTCGGGCGCGCGGGCTTGCAGGGCGACGATCTGCTGATCATCGCGGGTGATAACATGTTCGATTTCAGCCTGGCCGACTATGTCGCGTTCTGGCGCGGCAAGGGCGACGGAAGCTGCATCGCGCTCTACCAATGCCCCGACATGGAACTCGTCAAGCAGTACAGCATCGTCGAGCTAGACGAGAACGATCGCGTGACATCATTTATCGAAAAGCCGCAGCAGCCGACCACGAATCTCGTCGGGATTGCGACGTATCTGTATCACCGCGATCACGTGCCGCTGATTCAACAGTACCTCGAAGAGGGCAACTCAGCCGATCAGCCCGGCAACTTTATCGCCTGGCTGCATAAGCGCGTGCCGGTCTACGGCTACCGCTTCCCAGGCGATTGGCTCGACATCGGCAACCACCAGCAGTTGCTCCAGGCCGACAACGCGATGCGCCAGCGCCGGGGCATGCCGGAGCGCGCCGAGTACAGCCTCCAATAGCGCGCACCGAGCGGCGATCGGACGGCACGCAAACGATGAACCTGTGACCTCAGGGCCACAGGTTCATTGCATTGATCGAACGCTTGGGGGTAGCGGCTGTACTGGTTCAGGCGAGACGTAGCGCTGAGGGGTGTGTGCGCTACGTTGGCGGCACTGACCGGCGCATCTGCGCCAGCGCTCATGGAACTCTCATTATCGCGTCGCGGTTCAGGAAAGACGTAGCGCTGAGGGGTGTGTGTGCGCTACGTCGATAACACTGACCGCGCCCCAACCGACCGGCGTGAGGTTCGATTGGTATGGTTGCACTATAACAGACCGACCTTACCGCACACCTTACCTAAGATCAGTCGCGTCTCCGACTTTCTACCGAGGCCGGAGGCAGCCTGCGCTCCAACTTTTTGCCGATGCGCTCTTGACGCATGCAGCCAACTCTGCTATAGTCGAACGACAGGTTAAACGTTTCACTAAAGCTGTGAGGCTATGGCGACGATCAAAGAGGTAGCAGAGCGCGCGCATGTCTCGATCGCAACCGTGTCGTACGTGCTGAACGGCACCGGCTCGGTTTCGGCTGGCAAGCGCCGCGCCGTGCTCGAAGCCGCCGCCGCGCTGGACTACCGCCCGTCCTACCGAGGCCGCGCGCTTCAGGCGCAGCGCAGCATAACGCTGGGGCTGGTGATCCCCGCCGCCACACAGCGCGTTGCCGAGCCGTCGTTTGGCGGGCTGCTGGCAGGCATCACCGATGGCGCGGCCCGGCGCGGCTACCATCTGCTGCTCGCGCCCAGCACCACAGACCAGCCCGAAGCCAGCCTGTACCAGCAGCTTTTCCGCTCCGGTCGCGTCGACGGCGTGATCATCCTCGACACTCAGATCGACGATCCGCGTATCCAGGCTGCCAGCAGCGAGCACATGCCGTACATCTGCGCAGGGCGTCCGTCGGACGACAGCCCGTTTGTGGCGATCGACGGGCAGGCCGGGATGCTGGAGGCGATGGCGCATCTGATCGTCCGTGGACACGAGCGTATCGGCTTGCTTCAGCCGCCACTGGAGCAGACGCTCTCCGCCGAGCAAGACGCAGGCTACCGCGAGGCGCTGGACGAGAGCGGGCTGGACTTCGATCCCGCGCTGATCGTCGAGGGCGGACAAACCGAGGCCGAGGGCTACGACGCCACCCAGGAGCTACTGGCGCTGCCGGAGCCGCCGACCGCGCTGATCGCCGGGACGGCGGCGCTCGCGTTTGGCGCGCTGCATGCGATCCACGATCAGCGGCTCGGCGTAGGCCGCGACATCGCGCTGATCAGCTTTGAGGACACGCCCGCCGCCGCGCATACCGCGCCGCCGCTCACGGCAGTGCGGCAGCCGCTCTACGACTGGGGGCAGGCGCTCGCCGATGGCCTGATCGACCTCATCGGCAGCCGCGCGCATCCGCAGGTGACACTCTCGCCGCAGTTGATCGTGCGGCGCTCATGCGGCGAGTGACGGATCATATTGGACAGTCGGGTCTTACAAGCGAAGGAGCTGGAACCATGGCAGGTATCAAGTTCGACCACGTGGACAAGTATTTCGGCAACGTCCACGTCCTGAAAGACCTCAACATCGACATCCCCGACCAGGAGTTTCTGGTGTTGGTCGGTCCTTCGGGCTGCGGAAAGTCCACCGCGCTGCGCTGCCTGGCGGGTCTTGAAGAGATCTCCAGCGGGCGCATCTACATCGGCGATCGAGTCGTCAACGACGTCGCGCCGAAAGACCGCGATATTGCGATGGTCTTCCAAAGCTACGCGCTCTACCCGCACATGTCGGTCTACGACAACATGGCCTTCGGCCTCAAGCTGCGCAAAACGCCGAAAAGCGAGATCGACAAGCGCGTGAAGGAGGCCGCCGAGCTGCTGGGCATTGCGCACCTGCTCGACCGCAAGCCAAAGGCGCTGTCGGGCGGTCAGCGCCAGCGTGTCGCGCTGGGCCGCGCGATCGTGCGCGATCCCGCTGTCTTCTTGATGGACGAGCCGCTGTCGAACCTGGACGCCAAGCTGCGCGTACAAACCCGCGCCGAGATCTCGAAGCTGCACCAGCGCCTCAAAACCACCTTCATCTACGTGACCCACGATCAGGTCGAGGCCATGACGATGGGCACGCGCATCGCCGTAATGCGCGACGGCATCTTGCAGCAGCTCGAAGCGCCGCAGGTGCTCTACACCCGCCCGGCCAACATGTTCGTCGCAGGCTTCATCGGCTCGCCCGCGATGAACTTCTTCGAGGCCACGCTCCGCCGCAGCCAGGATGGTCTGGCCGTCGATACCGGCGTCTTTGCGGTGCCGATCCCGCGCAGCAAGACCGAGCACCTGGGCAAGTACATCGATCGCCCGGTCTACTTCGGCATCCGGCCTGAAGATATTCACGATGCCAACTATGTGCCGCCGGGCACCGAAGCCATCGCCAACATCGACGCCGAGGTTGCGGTCGTCGAGCACATGGGCGCGGAGGTCTACGCTTATCTCGACGTCGGCGACAAAGAGTTTGTCGGGCGGCTCGATCCGCGCACCAGGGCAGAGCCGAACGCGCCGATCCGGCTGTCGCTGGATCTGAACAACATGCACGTCTTCGACCGCGAAACCGAGGTCGCGCTGGTCTAAAACACAGCACCACGACGGTGTGGCAGGGGTTGGGCTTCGTGCTCAACCCCTGCCCTGTTTTATCAGCGGTCTGTCAGCACAAACGAGCCAATATGATACGCTAGTGGACTAGGCGTGGGGCGGAATCTGAGGTATAATAGACACTGAGTGTAAAGCATTTCGCATGCGTAGCGAGAGGAAGAGACGATGCCGCCGTTTCGGGTTAACGCGCCGTACCAGCCAACAGGCGATCAGCCACAGGCGATCCAGCAACTGATTGCAGGCATGCATCAGGGGCTAAAACATCAAACGCTGCTCGGCGCGACCGGCACCGGTAAGACAGCGGTGATGGCCTGGATCGTCGAGCAAATCCAGCGGCCTACGCTGGTCATGGCCCATAACAAGACGCTGGCCGCGCAGCTCTACGCCGAGTTCAAAGAGTTCTTCCCCGACAACGCCGTCTGCTATTTCGTCTCGTACTACGATGTCTACACGCCCGAAGCCTACGTACCGTCCAAAGACCTGTACATCGAGAAAGAGGCGCAGATCAACGAAGAGATCGACCGGCTGCGCCACGAGGCCACCCAGGCGCTGCTGTCGCGCAGAGACGTGCTGATCGTCGCCTCGGTTTCCGCGATCTATGGCCTTGGCTCGCCGCACGATTACGGCATGGTCGCGCTGCCGCTGCGCACCGGCGAGATCCGCAACCGCGACAAGATCTTACGTCAACTGATCGATCTTCAGTTCGAGCGCAACGACATCGACTTTCACCGTGGCACCTTCCGCGTGCGCGGCGATACGCTTGAGATCTTCCCGGCCAATGCCGAGACGGCCTATCGCGTCGAGTTCTGGGGCGACGAGATCGAGCGGATGGTCGAGGTCGATCCGCTGACCGGCGAGCTGCTGACCGAGAAGCGAGCGATCGACATCTTCCCGGCCAAGCACTTCATCACCACCGGCGAGAAGCTCCACCTTGCGATCCGCGACATCCAAGCGGAGCTTGATGAGCGCATCAAAGATCTGGAGGCTGACGGCAAGCAGCTCGAAGCGCAGCGGCTCAAGCAGCGCACGATGTACGACCTTGAGATGCTGGCCGAGATGGGCTACTGCTCCGGCATCGAGAACTACAGCCGCCACATGGACCGGCGCGTGGCCGGGCAAACGCCGTGGACGTTGATCGACTACTTTCCCGACGACTTCCTGATGTTCGTCGACGAGTCGCATATCTCGGTGCCGCAGATTCGCGGCATGTTCAATGGCGACCGCAGCCGCAAGCAGACGCTCGTCGATTTCGGCTTTCGGCTACCCAGCGCGCTCGACAATCGTCCGCTGACCTTTGAGGAGTGGGAGCAGCACGTCCACCAGATCATCTATGTCTCGGCCACGCCGGGTCCGTACGAGTACGAGCACTCCGAGCAGATCGTCGAGCAGATCATTCGCCCGACCGGCCTGATCGATCCGGTGATCCATGTGCGGCCAACGCGCGGCCAGATCGATGATCTGCTGGGCGAGATCAAGCGCCGCGTCGATGCGGAGCAGCGCGCGCTGGTGACGACGCTGACCAAGCGCATGGCGGAAGATCTGGCCGACTACCTCAAAGAGATGGGCATTCGCACCCAGTATCTCCACGCCGACATCGAGACGATCGAGCGCGTCGAGATCCTGCGCGACCTGCGCCTGGGCGTGTATGATGTAGTCGTCGGCATCAACCTGCTGCGCGAGGGCCTGGACCTGCCCGAAGTCTCGCTGGTGGCGATCCTCGACGCCGACAAAGAAGGCTACCTGCGCTCGGCCTCGTCGCTGATCCAGACGATCGGGCGGGCGGCGCGGCATGTCGAGGGCACCGTGATCATGTATGCCGATACAGTCACGCGCTCGATGGACGCCGCGATCAAAGAAACGCAGCGCCGCCGCGACGTCCAAATGGCATACAATGTGCAGCATAATATCGAGCCACGTGGTATTGTTAAGCAGATCCGCGATCTGACCAGCCAGATCAAGCAGGTAGCGGAAGCGCAAGCGCCCTACATCGTCGGCAGCGCGGGCGAGATCGCCATCCCGAAGGATGAGCTGCTCAAGATGATCAAGGAGCTTGAGAAGCAGATGAAAGACGCTGCCAAGAACCTTGAGTTCGAGAAGGCGGCGCTGCTCCGCGATCAGGTGATCGAGCTGCGGCGGACGCTCGCACTGGAAGATACGACGGCACTACTGGAAAGCGTCAACGAACGGCCCCGTGCTGCCCGACATGATGGCAATGGCACTAAGGCGGCGGCGTCCACCACGACCTACGCGACGAACAAAGGCGGACGTAGCAGCGCTACCCCCAGAGCGCGCAGCGGAGGACGACGCAAGTAACGCGATTGCGTAGTACTTACGGGTTGAGCACGAGCCGGTCAGGATGATCCTGACACGGATCGTCGTGATCGGGTACCATGAGCTGAGGGGTTTCCTCTCGCTTCGGCAAGACAGCTTGGGAGTAACGTCGTGGCAGTCCAGGTCTGGATCGGCGAAAAGCCGGACAATCCAAACGAGCGTAAGGCGATCATCGCGCTCGCGAATGGACTCGATCGCCTTGAAGGGCTGTATGTGATGGTCGCCAACTTCAGCGTTGGTGGCCGCACGATCGACCTTGTTATTCTCAAGCCCGACGCGATCTTTATCCTTGAGCTGAAGCACTGCGACGGCCAGGTCTTTGGCTCGGTGAACGGGCCGTGGAAGGTCGTCAGCAAGAACGGCTCGACCAAACAGCTCAATCCGGGGCGCAAAAACCCGTACAATCAGGTCGTCTCGTACTTCTACAGCTTCACCAACTTCCTCAACGACCACAAAACCGAGATCGTCTCGGCGCAAAAAGCGAACGATGTCGATTTCCGCGCGGCCAAACGGGTGATCGTGATCGTGCCGATGATCGAAGAGGGATCGCAGATCGACCTCGACTGGAAGGTTCAGGTCAAGGGCCTCGACGAGCTGCCGACCTTTTTGCTGACGGAGCGATCAAACGGCATCGAGCTGACCGATGAGGAGCTGCTGCGGATTCCCAGGCTGCTCCACTGCGAGCCGTGGCAGGAGCTCAACGATCTGATCGCGGGCGTGATGCCCGACTGGACGCAAACGCCCTCGGAGCCGACGCCGTCGGTCCTGCCGCCCACGTCCCACGAGCAGAGCGCCCGCACGCCTGAGGCTGGCTTCCAGGCGTGGTGGGCTGCGCTCGTGCAGCAGTTCAATAGCTGGCAGGGCCGCGCGCTGACGGTATTCGTGCTGGCGACGCTGATGCTGATGCTGTCGAACTTTCCGCAGATGATCGCGCCCGAAACTGGACGAGCGGGCGCGCCCACCGTCGCGCCGGTCCCGACGATCCCTGAGTTTGGCATCGGCGAGAATATCAACAACGGCGTGGCCGAAGTACATCAGCAGCACGGTCGGCGCTGGGATCTGCGCCAGCAAAAATGGCTGCGCACCGACGCCGAGAGCGCCGATGTGCTGGTCACGCTGGAGACGGTCGATTTCAACAACGGCCAGATCCAGCTCAACTGGGTCGTCGAGAATCGCCGTCGGATCGCGGTGAAGATGGCGCTGGTTCCTGAGAATATCGCCATCACCGACAACCAGATGGAATATCTGATCGATCCGCAGCGCTCAGAGCCGCTTGGTCAGCTTGAGGTCCAGCCCGGAGCCAAAGCCAGCGCGGTGGTCGTGGTGCCCCAGTCGGTGCGCGCCAACGCGATTACGCTGCGGATCACGCTGTTGCAGCAGCCCTTCGGCGAGACAAGCTGGATCGTGAACGTGCCCCAGTAGCCTCACTCCGTTACCCTGAGCATCAGTCAGCGCCCTGTCCCGCTTCGCTGAGCCGGTACTGGCTCACGCGAGCATCGGCGTGTGCCGCCCGCGTGCCCTTCGGCTGAAGAAAGCGGGGCAGCACTCTCGCCTCGACTGGCGACGCGCGCTCGACGCTCCACGCCTGCTTCTCCGCAAGCGGACGATCGCCCAGCGGTAGAATGCCAATCTGCGCGCCGGGCGTGGTGTATGGCTGCTCGACGAGCGCCTGGCCCACCAGATAGCGCTCGCCATCGATCGAGCAGCTTGTCACCTGCCCGACGACGACATTTCCAACGACGATCGGATCGCCAAATTGGGGTCGGCGCACGCCCCGGCGCTCCACCCGAAAGCAGATCAACCGCCGGGTTTGCTGCTGCATTCGCGCCAGCAGCGCATCGCGACCGATGAAGAACGGCTTGTGGTACTTGACATGCGCGCCCAGGCCCGCCTCGATCGGCGAGATCTTGAGCGGCCCGGCCAGCTCATGGCCGTAGAGCGGCAGACCCGCCTCGGTTCGCGTCGAGTCGCGCGCGGCAAGTCCGACCGGCACGACGCCGAAGGGCTGTCCGATGACCCGCAGCGTCTGCCAGAGATGCGGCAGCGCGTCGGGGTGGGCCAGCAGCTCGTAGCCGTAGCGCTCGCCGGTGTAGCCCGTGCGCGCCACCAGCACATCGACGCCCGCAAGCGTGCAGCCGATCAGCCGATTGCGTTGCAGCCGCGCTAGCGCCACGCTGGTTGCCGGATCGTCGGCCACGGCCTGGAGCGCAGCCAGCGACGCCGGTCCTTGCAGCGCCAGATCGCGGCGCTGGAGCGCGCCTGCCGCCGCGTCGGTTAGATCGCGCAGGATCGCCGGAGCCTGCGTCTGCACCCACAGGCGGCGCGCATCGATCGCCACACGTCCTTCATTCACCAGATTGAGCCAGCGCCAATCTTTGCGGGTACAGCCAGCATTGACCACCATCACGTACTGCTCGGCGTGGCAGCGGTAGATAATCGCATCGTCGAGCACCTGCCCGTCGGGATCGAGCAGGAAGCCGTAGCAGGACTCGCCATCGTCGAGCCAGGCCGCATAGTTGGTGAACACCGTGTCCAAAAACTCGGTCGCATACGGCCCTTCGATCTGAAAGACGCCCATATGCGACACATCGAACAGCCCGGCTGTGCTGCGGACGGCGCGATGCTCCTCGACGACCGAGGTGTACCACACGGGCATCTCCCAGCCGGAGAAGGGCACCATCTTCGCGCCGCTGGACCGGTGCAGATCATACAAGGGCGTCTGCCGCAGCGGGCCATCCGCTTCGCTCCACGACCAGCCGGGCTTGTCCAGCAGCGATACGGGCCGCTCCAGGTGGTGCTGTCCCACAAAGTAGGGCTTGCCGAGATCAAAGCCCTGTGGATTGAGGGCATGCAGCTCGCGGGCGTGAGCCGGGTGCGCAATGCCGGGCCACGCGGCGGCCTGATCGGTCAACGTGCCGTCGCGGAGATCGCGTGACTGGAGGGTATCGAGATCGACGATCTCAATATCGACCGGCCCCGCGATCTTGCGCAAGAGATCCTGCTGATCGAAGCAGATGTAGCCGTCGGCAAGGCCGCGCAGCCAGGCGATCACCCGCTCCACGCGCTGCGGCGAGGGCACCAGCAGGTAGCGATCACGTCCGATCGCATCACGCGGCTCCCGCGCCACGACGACCTGATCGATCAGGCAGCCGTGGCTATCCAGCAGATAGGCCCGCTCAGGCTGCGACGGCTCAAGCCGCGCGAGCGAGCGCGTGCAGACGCCATCCATAAACTGCCGGGCACGCCAGCCGGTAACGCGCAGCACAACCGGCTTTGCCGCAAGGCTGTGCGGCGGCGCAGGATCGTGCGGGCGCGGAGCTGAGGCATCCGGCGTGTCGGCAGCGAAGCGCTCGGTGAGACGCGCCACATCATGCTGTACGGATTCGAGCACATCGAGATCGATCTTGCCGCGCGGGAGCACCTGGATCAGACCATCGTAGGCAAAGGGCCGGATCTGATACAGGACGCGCCGGATCAGCTCGGCGATAGTGTCCATATCCTGCTCGACAAGACCCTGCTGCGTGATCCAGGTCGTCCCGAAGCGCAGCCCGGTCGCCAGCGCCGTCTGGGTATCGCCGGGGATCGTATTCTTATTGACTACAATCCCGGCCAGGTCGAGGATACGCGCGGCGGCCTCGCCCCAGAGCGGAAAGCCGGTCGTCGAGGGTACCGATTTCAAGTCGATCAGCAGCAGATGCGTATCGGTGCCGCCATAGACCAGGCGCAGGCCATGCCGTTGCAGCGCCGTGGCAAGCCGGGCCGCGTTCCTGACGATCTGGTGCTGCATCCGGTGAAATGCTTCGCTCCGGGCGA
Organism: Herpetosiphonaceae bacterium; assembly: GCA_036374795.1. Taxonomy (NCBI): domain Bacteria; kingdom Bacillati; phylum Chloroflexota; class Chloroflexia; order Herpetosiphonales; family Herpetosiphonaceae; species Herpetosiphonaceae bacterium. Next base: position 18,780 of record DASUTC010000352.1, on the reverse strand, counting down.
TCCCGAATGCCACGGCCATCGCCGCAAACTTGTTGGCGTGCGGCGCGCCCTGCTCGCCTGGAAAGACCGCCAGATCGATCGCGCCTGCAAGATCGGGATCGGTCGTCATCACCACCGCGCCGCGCGGCCCGCACAGAGTTTTGTTGGGCGTGAACACCGTGACATCGGCCAGGCCGACCGGATTGGGATACGCCCCCGCGACGACCAGCCCGGCGGTGTGGGCAATATCCGCCATCAGGTACGCCCCGACCTCATCTGCGATAGCGCGCAGCGCGTGCCAGTCGGGAGCCCAGGGATACGACGTGTAGCCGCCGACGATCAGACGCGGCCTGCTGGCGAGCGCCAGCTCACGGATCGCGGCGTAATCCAGCCGCTCCGTCGACTCGTCGACGGTGTAGGAAACCGTGCGATAGCGCTTGCCAGAGACGTTGAACTCCGAGCCGTGCGTCAGGTGCCCGCCCTGGTAGAGGTTCATCGCCATCAACGTATCGCCCGGTTGCAGCAACGCTTGATAGGTGGCGAGATTAGCCGCCGCTCCGGCCAGGCTTTGCACGTTGACGAAGATGTCCTGCGGCCTGATCGAGCCGTGCGCAAACAGCTCGGCGCAGCGCCGCTGGGCCAGACTCTCGACGATATTCACATAGTCGACACCTTTGTAAAATCGTCGGTCGGCATAGCGGCGCGCGTACGCCAGCTGCCACGAGAGATCGGCGAGCCGCTCAGGCGCGTCCTGGGCCATGCGCTTGGATGGATAGCCTTCGGCGCAGACATTTTGGAAGACCGAGCCGAGTGCCTGGAGGACGGCTCGCGGAGCGGCGGACACGGAGGCTACCAGGATCAACTTACGGAGCTGCTGCTGCTCCTCCCAACGAATCAGATCGCTTACCAGTGGGTCAACTGCCGCCAAATCTCCATCTGCTTCATCGCCGTACGCTTGCGAATAGTCGGGGGGCTGCATAGCTCTATGTTCCTTTCCAAAGGCAACCGCGCAGGAAAGAGGATGCTCGTGAGGATGCCCCAGGCACGCCCGCTGACGTGCCTGGGCATCTCCGCCGATACCGTCTGCCGAGCGTGAGCGTCTCGGATGGCTTCAGGTGTCTCTGGCTCCCGATCGAGGAGTTGATCGAGCGCTATGGTACATCCGCTGTCAAGCACGGCATCTGGAAGCGATCCTCCGCGCCGTGTGGTTCCGCGCCTCAGGCCACCCCGGAGCGATCGGCTTCACCATCCTGCAACCGTGCGGCCTCTTGCTTCCGCTGCACGCGCATCATCCGCTCGCGCCACTGGCGCTCCTGCATCTCCTGGCGCCTTGTGCGCGGGCCGCGCGTAGCCTGCGCCATCCGATCGAGCGGGAACTTGGGCGTCCGATCGGCGTAGAGTAAGCCATTGCTTTCCTGATACGTATCGGCAAACTGAGTATAGCAGAATCCAGCCAGCAGATTGAGCGAGCGAACCGCTTCGAGCAATGCCTCATACTCAGTCGCGAATTCTTCCGCCGTATGGGAGCGCGTGTAGCCCCAGGTCGCTTCGGGATCGTCCGAGAAGGCGATGCCGCCGAACTCGCTCAAGACGATCGGCTGGCCCGTATGGGCGTGACCTTCGAGCGTCAGCAGACGACCGCCGGGACGCTCGCGGGTAAAGAGCTGCCCGATGATCTCCTGCGACTTGTAGCGCTCAATAATCTGCTCAGGCCGGTCGTCGTAGTCGTGGATGCCGACAATATCGGTGGCGACGCTCTCCCAGCCGTCGTTGCCGATCACGGGCCGCGACGGATCGAGTGTTTTGGTCAGATGATAGAGCGCCTGGACGTAGTGCCGCTGCTCAACGATCTCCGGCAGATTGGGCACGCCCCACGATTCGTTGAACGGCACCCAGGCCACGATACACGGATGGCTCATATCGCGATCGAGCGCGGCAATCCACTCCTTTTGCAGCCGCTCGACCGACTGGCGGGTAAACCGATACGCGCTGGGCATCTCCTCCCAGACCAGCAGGCCGAGTCGATCGGCCCAGTACAGGTAGCGCGGGTCTTCGATCTTCTGGTGCTTGCGCACGCCGTTGAAGCCCATCGCCTTTGCCAGCTCCACGTCGCGCCGGAGCGCATCGTCGTCGGGCGCGGTGATGCCCGTCTCCGGCCAGTAGCCCTGATCAAGCACCATGCGGAGCTGGGTCGGGCGGCCATTGAGCACGAATCGATCGCCCTGCAAGGCGATCTCGCGGATCGCCGTGTAGCTGCGGGCCTCGTCGATCAGCTCGCCGCGCGCGCCCCAGAGCTGAAGCTGTGCCTGGATCAAGGTCGGCTGAATCGGATTCCACAGCAGCTCGTTACGATAATCGTCGATGCCGGGATCGGAGAGCGCGATCCGACGATGGACCTGTCCCCCGACGACCGTGTAGGTGTCGTCCGAAAGCAGCATGTTGTGGGCGGAGAGCCTGACGCGCAAGCGAAGCTGCTCGCGTCGCACTCCCTCAAGCGCCGCATACAGGCCAATCTCCCAGCGCGCTAAATGGGAGGTCCATTGGACCTCCTGGATCGACGTGGCTGGTAGGCGCTCCATCCAGACCGTCTGCCAGATGCCGGTGGTGCGGGGATACCAGATCGAGTGGGGCTCCAGCAGCCAGTCCTGCTTGCCGCGCGGCTTGGCGAGATCGTGGGGATCGTCCTCGGCGCGCACCACGACCACCTGAGAGCCTGCTTGCTCAAGAAAGCGGGTAATATCGACCTTGAACGGCGTGTAGCCGCCCTCGTGTCGCGCGATCAGCCGCTCATTGACCCAGACGGTGGCGGCGTAGTCCACCGCGCCGAAGTGCAGAATCAAGCGTTCGTCGGGCTTGAGCGGCGGCGCGTCGAAGGTGCGACGATACCAGCACGCCAGATAATAGCCTGTATCACCGATCCCACTCGCGGCAGTTTCCGGCGCGAACGGCACGTTAATCTGAGCATTCCAGCGAACGTCGCCGGGAACAGCCCAACGCGCGTCGTGGTCGAGGGCGAAATCCCACTGCCCGTTCAGGCAGATCCACTCCGCGCGCTCAAGCTGTGGTCGGGGGTATCCGTGGGTTTGGACCATGGTTGTCTTCCTCTTGGCATCAGTTGGTTCGACCCTCTCAGCAGCAAGTGATATGCCAATCGACGCCATGAGGAGCAAGCGAACAAAGGAACAAGAGGACAACAACGAACAACGAACCGGGAGAGACGAGAACTCAACCTTGAACCTTGATGTTTAAGCGCGAAGCTAGCGACGTGCCCAGGTCACACCCATGCCATCGCCCGCGCGGGTCAGGTTACGCGCCTCATGTTGCCGCAGATCGCGGATGAACAGGCCCGTGCCGCTGGTGGCATAGACGAGTCGGCGGCTATCGGGTGCCCAATCGAGGCTTACAACATTGTTGAGATCTTTGCCAAGCGGCTGGAATCCCTGGCCGTCCGCGCCGACTATCGCGGGAACGTAGCGCTCGTCCTCTTCTCCACGGACCATGCTTGCGCCGAACAAAATCCGCGTATCATCGGGCGACCAGCGCGGCCACATCGCCGAGACATAGGGCCGCTCAAGCGTGATCAACGGTCGGGCCTCCTGGCCGTCGGGCCGCGCCACGAAGAGCGTCTCGTTCTGTGACGTGGGATCGACCGCGACGTAGAGCAGCCGATCACCAGCCGACGAGGGCGCGGGGCTATGGGCATCGGCAACCAGCACCTGGAGCGTGCCAGCCTTCAGATCGTAGCGCGCGACATGCTGCCGATCGACCGGCTGCTGATCTGGGCCGGGCTCGAAACGGGTCAGCGTCAGCAGCACCGCCTGGCCGTCCGACGACCATACGGGCTCGTCGAGCCAGTCGTCCTGCTGACCAGCCGCCAGCAGCCGCCCCTTGCCCGTCGCCCGCTCGATACCGCAGATGACACTGGTGATGCCGCGCAGCTTGGGCGACGGAGCCGGATACCTGAGCGCGTAGGCGAGCGTCTGTCCGTCGGGCGACCAGGACGGGAACGCGGCGCTGGCCTCCTGTGAGAGCGGCAGCAGCCAGCTCTGACCGCTGCCATTCTCTTTGATTGCGATCAGGTTATTTCCGGCGGCGGCGACGATCGGCGCGGCGATCGGCCCGAGGGCATCGGGGCAGCCAGTTGTGGCGGCGGCGCTCACCGGCGGGGCCGAAGGGGTAGCTGTGCTACAGCCCTGCAACAGTAGCGTCACCAGGATCGTAAGCGACAGCCATTTCAAGCGGACGAGTCGAGCGGACATGGATGGCTTCTCCTTCTAGACAACCGAGCCAACACAAAGAAGTGGCTCGGAGGATGCGCCCTCCGAGCCACCTCGATCGGCGTTACAAGCACACAGCCAACGATCTATTGACACCGTGCGTTTAGCAGCCGGGCCAATAGGTTGTGTGATCGTGCGGATACTGGCGGCCACAGAACGTCGGTGGAACGCCCCACCACAGGCCGTCGCTCTTCAGCTTCTGCGTGTTCATGTGCAGGTGGCACGTGCCGGTCTGCTTGGCACCCGTGTAGCCGACGACCGTGTTCGTGCCGACGATCGCGCCGACGCCAACCGAGATGCTGCTCATGTGCAGATACTTGGTCTTATACCGGACACCGCCAATGGTCACTTCCAGGTCGAGCCGACCCCAGGTGGTGGCGTCTTTATAGACGACCTTCATATTCTCGTACAGTGGGTACAGCGGCTTGTTGCAGAGGCCGGCACCGAAGTCAAGCGCATAATAGTCATTATACTGATCGGTGTGCAGGCCCTCGCCATACCACGAGCCGTCCAATCTCCACGACTCATTGTAGACCCACGGGCTGACACCGTTCGGAGCTGGTTCATTCACATGCTGCCCGGCGAACGCCTGGCTGCCCGGAAAGATCATAAACGCGAGCATGATGACGAGAGCGATGAGCGGACGAATGAGCTTCATGATGCAATCCTTACAAGCTACGGCAATCGATTAGGTCGACCGCCTCCATACGAGACGACGAGAAACGATCAAGCTCTTAGCGAACCAGTCTCTTTGTGCTGAGCAACTCCTTTCACGAGCAGGAGTTACGCGGTTGATCGAGTGGGCAATTGTCCCGTGCTGCGCAGGCGCACATTCGTCCTGCGACGCCTCGATCGCGTAAGTCCTATCACGACAGGCACAGGCAATAGGATCTCCCCTATTTCCGTGATCATGAGGAGGGCATGCCATAGAAAAAATCGGCATCGATCGCGGAGTGAGCGATGCCCAAGCGGCCTTGTTTCGCCCAGATCGCTGCGTGATGCCGCTTCCTGGGGCCGTTGCACCAGATGCGCTGGAGAATCCTTCGCCATGGCAGAAACATATGAGATGCCGATTGTCACGAAATGGCGTATCAGGTCGAGAACGATCCATTGGCATTCATTTAGTATAGATCAAGCGAACAGCCTAGAGCGGCTGAGGGTTGACCTAGCCATGACACGAGCGGGTTCGTGCCAATTCAGGGAAACTTTTCGGAAATAGCGTATTCTGTGGTGGCCCAGGATCGAGGAGTTAGGGGGATGCTCCTCTTCAAAGAGCGTTCACGCGGCCTTAGAGATATACCAGATATAGTATCCAGGCCAGGTGTCTGTAGAAAGTAGCAGGCCAAACGACACCAGTACAACAGCCAGCCATCCCTAGTTTACACCGGGCTGCTACGAGACTTTTTATACAGTTAATTAACCTTTTAAGTTTTTAAATTGACTTTTCTCTACCTCTTGTGATACCAAGACGTGTACGCCTGAGGCACACGGCACCTGTGCTGAGCCTGGCCCGCACGATACTAGGGAATATATCCATGCCTACCAAGAAAACTCCTGATGGTCATGATCGCAACACACGGGATCGAGCGATTGCGCTGGGCAAAGCCCTTCGCATGTTACGCGAAGAGCGGCAGCTCTCGCGGGCTGAGCTGCTCGATCGCTTTTATACGGAACTAGAGAGCGAGGGTATTAACTACAAGGTCAAGGGCGACTGGTGGCTGACCGGGATTGAAAACGGCGACAAAGCAAAACAATTGCCGCGTGAGTATATCGACGCTTTTATCCGCGCGCTTAAATGTACCCGGCTAGAGGCGACCCATCTGCTGATCCTGGCCGACCTCAATACGCTGCCGAACCTGCCCAACACCTCGTACACAACCGGGCTGACGTACGTCTTTGCCGAGCTGTTTACGGCAGCGCTTAAGGCGCTCGAAGCCCGGATCGACGAGGCAACAGCGGCACGGCTCAGCGAGCGAGCGTGGATGGAGATCGGCAGGGCTGTGCTGCAAGCTGTGGCTGCGGGTGATACCGTGTGACACGGCGCGCTATGTCGGCTTGGGCACGTACTGGTAGCCCTGGCCGCGCACATTCTGAATATAATCCCAGCTCGGATCAAGCTCATGAATCTTGCCGCGAATCCGGTGGATCGCCGCCTCCAGCGGACGCTTATTGGTAGAGGGGCCGCCCCACACCTCGGCGAACAGCTCGTCAATCGGGCACAGGCGATGAGGCCGCTCCAGCAAGTACTCGAATAGCCGCCGATCGAGCGGCGGCAGGCTATCGGCGATGTGCGCGATCCCGGTGCGGTGGCTGCGACGAACGTAGTTGCGGAACAGCTCGGCGAAAACGCAGTAGCGGCCCGTCCCCAGGTCATCGAAGATCAGCGCCTTCTGGAGCAGGCTATTAATCGCCGCTTTCTCACGGTCGAGATCGACCTCCTGGCCGGTCGCGATCTTGAAGAGTGTATCTTTCTCTTGCTCGTCCTCAAGCAGGCCCCAGAAGAAGGTGAACAGCTCATCAACGGCGGCGAGCGCCTCCATGCGCGCCAGCACATGCTGCCGCACGCGCGTGTCCGCGGTCAGGCGCTCGCTCAGCTCAGGATTCTCGCCGCGCATATCGAGATACTGCTCGCACAGCGTCGCCAGCAGATACGGCTGCCGACCGCCGCCCTCGACGAGGAACTGGACTTCTTCGCGGCTAAAGGCCACGCCTGCCGCCGCCGAGGGCTCCTCTGCCAGAGTGTGCGCCTCCGCCCTGGTCAGCAGCCCGATCACGCGGGGACTCAGCACGTTGAGCAGCGGCGACACATAGCTGCTATCTTCGCGCAGCTCGGCCAGCGGCCTCTCCGTGGCGATGATCAGCGCCAGGTAGTTGGTCAGGCTGCGCAGAAAGGCGTCGTCCGTAAGCTGGAGCGTGGCGAAGGCCTGGTCGAAATGATCGAGACACAGCACCAGCCGCTCTTTGCCGTCGGCGTGCGAGGCACGTAGCTGGCTCAGCAGCACATCTTTCAGCGCCGACGGGTCGGTATCATCCTCCGCCGCCCCGATCAGCTTCAAGCGCAGCAGATCGTCGTAGATCGTGCGCACGACCGCGGAGCCGTCGAGCTTGTAGGTGTTGATATACACGCAGCGCAGCGGGCGGTCGCTGTCTACGCCGTAGTGGACCAGCGCGGCGCGATAGCGGGCCTGCGCGCCCTGCTCGTGGCAGACGAACTTGAGCAGCGTGGTCTTGCCGATTGTGCGCACGCCGTGGAGCGCGAACGAGCGCGGCTCGTCCGAGCTCACGCCGAGCAAGATCGTGCGTGTATCCAGCGCCCGGCCATAGAATCGGCTGGGATCGAATGAAACCAGCAGGCGCGCAAATGGATTGATCTCGGTCATGATCGATACTCCAGGTTTCGAGTTCCAAGTTCCAAGTTCCAAGTTTCAAGTTCCTGCTTTGTTCTCTGTTCTTTGTTTCGTTGTTCTTTGCTCTAGGCTAGAGGCCGATTATCACGTAGCCACTGCGCGAAGAGCGGCACGCGGATCGTATGCCGGACAAGCGCGGCCTGGCGCTCACGTCGCACGATCCCCAGATCGCACAGCGAGTCGAGCACCTCCTCCAGCGCCGCCGCCGACATCGCCGCCTGGTAGCGCTCAAGCATGGCCTGGAGCTCCGCGATCGTCGCTCCCACATCGCCGGGACGGCAGCGCTCGGCCAGGCAGCGCAGCACAATCTGCTTCGCGCCCAGCCGCCGATACTCGCGCAGGAAGTCGGTGAAAAGCGTATCGCCGCCGTGACGCAGCAGCTCGTCGGCGACGTAGGCCAGATCCGCAGCCGTGACCACCCGCCGTCCCGCCAGGTTGACATGCTCGACCACGCGGCCCAGCAGGTGTTGCAGAAAGAAGGGATGGTGTGCCGTGAGATCGAGAAGCTGATGGACAACCGTCTCGTCGTAGCGCAGCAGCTCGCCCATCGGCTCGCGGATCAGCCGCTCCGCCGCGCGCGCGTCCAGGTAGTCCAGCCGCAGCGGAAAGCCGATGCGCACCAGTGGACGGCTGACCACGGGCTGATCGGCGTACGCAGCCTTGAAGAGCGTCTCCTGCACGCAGGTGATGAAGGCCATCTCCTGCTGCTGCTCGATCAGGTGCTTGAGCCGGTGGACGAACATCTGCGCGCGCTGCTTATCGACCCACTCGTCGACGATGTTGAACTCGTCGATCATGATCAGGAGCCGCTGGCCCTGCAAGACCGGCTGTACATCGGCCCACCAGTCGAGAAATGTCTGGAGGCTCTGCTCGGCCTTTTTCCGCCCGGCTCGAACGCGGCGGCCTTTGAGCGATAATCGCTGCTCGGCGGTGTCGATGATCTCGGCCCAGATTCGCGACTCCGGGCAATCGCCAAGCTCCTGCATGTCGATAAAGACCGGCACGAAGCTGGCGACATGCTCGATCGTGTCGCGCAGATAGCGCAGCAGCGAGGTCTTGCCCACGCGACTCATGCCGTAGAGCACAATATGATTTTGCGCGCCGCGCAGCCGCGTGATCAGGCTGCGGATCTCGTCGTCGCGGCCCTTGAAGACGCGGCGGTCCTGCACCGCTTTGGTGGTGTAGGGATTCGCCAGCAGCTCAGGATCGACCAGCCGCAGCTTTTCGATCGGCGAGAGCGCGCTGATCGTAAAATCGTTGATCGTGCCGCGATCCTTGAGCCGATCAAGCTGCTGGTCGAGCAGCACGATCGGCGCGTGGCTCTGCGCCTCGACCTTTAGCTCGATCCGCGCGGAGCGGTCGCGATCGATCGCGGCGGCCAGCTCCAGCAGGTACAGCCGGTCGGGGTGCTCGTACAGCGAATAGATCGTTTCCAGCACATCGCCCAGCAGCCGCGCCCGGTCCACGGCCTTGACGCGCACCTTGATCGCCTCGCCGGGACGGCTATCGCCACGCCATGCCAGGGGAATCGCCGCCTCGTTCTGCGGCGCGTTCGGGCAATCGGCGCGATAGACCGTCAGCCGCGCGGCCTCGGTGCCCGGCTTGCGCACGCGCCCGACGATCTTTACGCCCGGCACGACGCGGCAGGGCTTTTTGTCGTGGACGCACTGCGCGAACTGGATCTGCGCCACCCGCAGGGGCAGCCCGTCGGCGCGCACCACATGGTCGGAGAGACGCGACGCGATCAGCCGCGTGACGATCTGATCCGGCGACGGCAAGGACTGGCCCAGCGGATGCTTGCGCGCGGCCAGATCGTAGTAGAGCGCCTCGCGATCGGCGTAGCCCAGATAGTGCGCCGCCCGTGTCAGAAAGGCATCGACCTCTTCCGGCGGGATGTCGGGCAGGCCGTAGGCCCGCAGCTCCCGCGCCAGCACGCGATCGATCCAGACACGGCCCTCGTGCGGCGTGACAAGCCGCTGCTTGAGGCCGCGCTTGATATGGATCTTGGCCTTCGAGGTCTTCACCACGCGCAGCCAGCGCTCATCCGGGCCGGGATACTCAGGATCGACATCGATCTCGACCAGATCGCCGTTGTGCAGCGTGGCGTCGTAGCTCGCCTCGTGGCCGTTGATCCAGATCCGCTTGCAGTGCTTGCCTTTCTCGGAGTGAATATGATAGGCGTAGTCGATCGGCGTGCTGCCGACCGGCAGGATCACGACCTCGCCAGCCGGGCTGAAAACATACAGATCGTCGCTGGTCGAGCCGAGCGGCCGCGCGCGCACGAAGCTGATGCGCTGCTCGTTCTGCCACCAGGCGTTGGCGAGCAGCACGGGCCGACGCGCGAATTTGGTGCCGACGATGCCCAGCGCGTTGGTCTGCTCCATCGCATGGGTGCGGATGCGAAACTGCACGGCGATCTCCGGCAGCTTGTGCAGCCGGTAGCTGACGGTGGTGATCAGCGCCTGGTAGCCGTTCGATTTGGGATGGCTGATCAGATCGCGGAAGTAGCCGCCCTCGACGGTTCGGCCTTCGAGCGGACGCCAGTGGCGATGGATCAGGCCAAGCAGCAGGTAGCACGCCTGCTGCTGCGCGACGAGCACATCGACCACGAGATCGCGGACGATCACGCCGAGCGCCGCGCCGTGCAGCAAGCGCTGGTGCAGCCCAAAGGCCGAGTTGCTGTGCAGCCGAATCTCGCCCTGCATCCCGACGGCAACCATCTCGCGCGAGAGCACGGCCTGAATATCGGCGAAGCACTGCTCGCGCAGCGGACGCGCCGCGTTTTGCTGCTTGTGGATCGTCTGCAAGATGTTGTCGGGATTCAGGAGCTCCAGACCGCGCGCGCCCAGCTCGTGGCGCAGCCGCCAGATACCAAGCATCTCGATCAGCGGCAGGAAGATCGCCGCGTTATCTTCGGCCAGCAGCCGCGCAGCGCGCCTGTCGAGCAGGTCGATCGAGCGCATGCGTACGACATGCGCCGCCAGACACAGCAGCGCAACCTCGACGTTGGTATAGCCGACAAACAGCAGATGGCGTAGCCGCTCGCCGCGCCGCGCCCGGCTATGATCGCCGCTTGCCGCATCGAAGCTATCCAGCTCGCGGAACTGCTGCGCCAGTGTCAGCGCCTCAGGAGAAAGCTCGGCCCGCTCAGGCTCGCTAAGGGCCGGATCGTCGAGCAAGGGCCGGATAACCGCCGCTGCAAGAACTGCGGCCCGCTGGTGCCATTCTATTAACAACGCGATCCGCGCGGCGATCTCGTCTGTGAGCGTTTGTAGGTATCTAGTGTGCGTCCCTGCGGCTGCAATCGTCGTCGCAAGCAGCTCTTGTTCGTCCGAGGAAAGATAGGTGAGATCCAGATCCGGTCCGAGTAGTTGCATAGCAGTTGGCGGCGGAAACCCGCTCCTGTGTGAGTGGCAGGAGTCCTGTGGGCAAGGCCGCGCTTCCTCCTTTCAGGTGTGACCGTACCTGACACAGCGGTGCCGTACGATGCTGGTGTGTAGAAGGCCAGCTGTAGGACCACAAAAGCGCGTGTGACGCGCATGTGATTGTAGATCAACTTATACACCGAATACTTTCCAAAGTCAACCAAAACTCACAAACTCCCTCTTGACAAAGGACACGAGCTGTTATAGTATGCTGACATAGAATCACGAACATACACAAAGACACACTAAGCCCTACCTGAACAAGCGTGCCCAGATCATTCCGTCGCCGCAGATCTACCGAACCTAAAGGAGAACTGCTATGGAAACGTTGGCGATCGGCGTGCTGCTGCTTATGGTCTTTGTCCTACTCACGGCTCCGCGATCGAGCAAGCCGCAGGTAGTGTTCGTGATGGAAGAGTCGTCGCGGCCCGGCGGCTGTCTGCTGCTCGCGGCACTGGCGGTCATCACCTTTTTAGCTATCAGCCGGTAATGGAACGGAGGAAGGGTATGCGTACACCATTCGTGTGGACCAAGCAATACGTATTCAAGCCCATGCTCCTGGGGCATCTGTTCCGGCTCTTTGTCGTCTTCGTCCTGGGAGCGGCCTTTATCGTGGTGTACGCCGAGACGCGCGTCACCATCTGGCTCGTCGCGGTCGGTGGCTGTGTCGTCGCCGCTTCGATGCTGGTCTGGAGCTACAACGCCAACATCGTGCTGATCCACAACGGCGAGATCGTCGTGCAGCGCTGGCTTCAGCGCCAGCCGATCGTCGTCCTGATCGTGCTCAACGACATCGAGGTGCGCCAGAGCATGGTCGAGAAGCTGCTGGACTGTGGCACGCTCTACATGGAGCTTGACGGCAAGCAGCGCAAGCTGGCTTCGATCAGCGGGATGGCCGTCTTCAACAGCGTTGTCGCCGAGCGGCAGGATGTGATCCGGCAACTGCTGACAGCCTATCGGCAGCAGCTTCAGGCTCAGGAGCGCGAGATCGGCCAATTCCTGGGCCACGCCCACCAGCAGCCTCACGAGGCTTTCGCGCGGTAGGATGCGCAGGCGGGCGGCGACACTCGCTCACAGCCGATATGCGATACAACACGACGCGATGGGTTGGAGTAATCCGGCCCATCGCGTCGTTGTTTATGCCCCGCGTATGCAATGACTACCAATCCACAGGCAGCGAGAGCACAGCGCGGCGGCGTCGATCTGCAACGCTGATCGACACGGCATGCAGGAGCATGAAAGCGTCGGGATCAGGTCGGCGCAGATGCGTGTACGCCCAACGCACGATGACGCCCGTGCTAGAATAGTAGGCAGAGAGACTTTCTTCTGCCGACACCGCATGTCGCTCAGATCGAAGCATTTCGTAGCATCATGGCGAGGTATTGCATGGATACGATTGATGTAGCGGTGGGAACCCACGCCTCAGCTCCGCGCTCCGACATGGAGCAGCCGCTGACGCTGCCGCTCGACGACGAGCACGTATCGTTTGAGCTGGCGGGCGGCAAAGGCGCGAACCTGGCGCGGTTGGCGCGGGCCGATCTGCCGGTGCCGGATGGCTTTATCCTCACCACGCACGCCTACAGCGCCTTTATCGCCGCCAACAACCTGGAGCAGCCGATTCTCGATCTGGTTGCGCGGACGGCACCCGACGATCCCCAGGCGCTTGAGGCGGCTTCCACCGAAATTCGTGCCCGGTTCAGCGCAGGCACGATGCCCACGGAGATAGCCGAGGCGCTGCGCGAGGCGTATGCCGCGATCGGCAGCCCGGCGGTGGCGGTGCGCTCGTCGGCGACCGCCGAAGATCTGCCTGAGCTGTCGTTTGCCGGTCAGCAGGATACGTTTCTGAATGTCGTCGGCGTGGAAGCGCTGCTGCGCGCGGTGGTCGACTGTTGGAGCAGCCTGTGGACGGCGCGGGCGATCGGCTATCGGTCGCGCAACGGCATCGAGCAGCGCGGCATTGCGCTGGCGGTCGTCGTGCAGGCAATGGTGCAGAGCGAGGCGGCGGGCGTGCTGTTTACGGCCAATCCGCTTACGGGCAAGCGCGGCGAGGTGGTGATCGACGCGACGCTTGGCCTGGGCGAGGCGCTGGTCGCGGGGCAGGTCGAGCCGGATCACTACGTCGTCGATCCCGGCGGCGGGCGCGTCCTCGAAACCACGCTCGGCGCGAAGGCGCTCGCGATTCGCGGGCAGACCGGCGGCGGCACGACGACGGTTGCCGAAGACGCAGCCGAGCGGCAGGCGCTACCCGACGCGGCGATCGTCGCGCTGGCGCGAATCGGTCAGCGCATCGAACAGCTCTTTGGCAGCCCGCAGGACATCGAGTGGGCCTGGGCCGACGGTCGGCTCTTCGTGCTGCAATCGCGGGCGATCACCTCGCTCTTTCCGCTGCCTGAGGGCATAGCGCCGCACCCGCTCCAGGTGCTCCTCTCGTTCGGCGCGGTGCAGGGCGTGCTCGATCCGCTCACGCCGCTTGGCCGCGATCTCTTCCGGCAGTTCTTCGCGGCGGTCGCCAATCAGTTCAACCAGCAGGTGACAAGAGACACGCAGCGAATCTTTCTCGTCGCGGGCGAGCGCGTGTTTCTCAATATCACCGGCGCGCTGCGTCACCCGCGCCTGCATTTCGTCATCCCCGGCGCGCTTACGGTTGCGGAGCCAGCCGCAGGCCAGGCGCTGGCGACGGTGCTGGGCGAGCCAGCGCTGGCAACCAGCGCGCGCCCGATGAGCCTGCGGACGCGGCTACATACCGCTCGTATGCTGCGACGATTCGTGGGCAACATCGGCTACAACCTGCTTTATCCGAACCTGGGCCGTCTGCGGATTCAGCGGTTGATCGAGCAGACCGTCGGATCGATCCAGGCGCGCAGCGCCGCCGCCTCAACCCTGAGCCAGCGCATCGCTCTGTTCGATGAGGTGCCAGGGCTGCTGGTTCAGGCCGCGCTGCCCTATCTGCTGCCGGGCGTGATCTCAGGCATGATCTGCTTTCAAATCCTGAATCGGCTGGCCGCGAGTCTGCCGGGCGGCAGGCAGCTTGTGCTGGAGATCACCCGTGGGCTGCCGCACAACGTCACCACGGAGATGGATCTGGCCCTGTGGCAGACGGCCTGCGCGATCAAGGCCGATCCAGCGGGCGCGGCCTATCTTCAGCAGACCGACGCCGCCACGCTTGCCGATGAGGTCCTGAGCCAGCGCTTACCGGCACCGACGCAGCGCGCGATCGACACGTTTCTGGAGCGCTACGGCATGCGCGGCATCGCAGAGATCGATATTGGACGAGCGCGCTGGCGGGAGCAGCCGCTGCCGCTGATCCAGTCGTTGCAGAGCTATCTTCAGATCGACGATCCCAACGCGGCGCCCGATGCGATCTTCAGCCGGGGCGCTGCGGCGGCGCAGACGGCGATCATGAGGCTGACGCAGGCGCTTGCGCAAACGCCGCGTGGCTGGCTCAAGGTGCGGGTGGCCCGCTGGGCAGCGCGTCGCGTCCGCGCGCTCTCCGGCATGCGCGAAAGTCCCAAGTTTACGATGATCCGCTGCCTGGGCATTCTGCGTGCGGCCCTGCTCGACACCGGGCACGAGCTGGTGGCGCGGGGTGTGCTGTCGCGGCCAGACGATCTGTTCTTTTTGCATCCCGACGAGATCCGCGCGCTGGCGTCGGGCACCGATCGCGACTGGCAGGCGCTCGTGAACGAGCGGCGGGCGGCATATGCCCGCGAAAAGCGGCGGCGGCAGGTGCCGCGTCTGCTGCTCAGCGATGGACGCGCATTCTTCGATGGTGTTGCAGCGCCCGCAGACACCGATGGCGCGACGCTCGTCGGCAGCCCGGTTTCGCCCGGCGTGGTGGAGGGAATCGTGCATGTGGTGCTCGACCCGCGCGGCACGCAGCTCGCGCCGGGCGAGATCCTGGTCTGTCCCGGCACCGATCCGGCCTGGACGCCGCTCTTTCTGGCGGCGGGTGGCCTGGTGATGGAGGTCGGCGGCCTGATGACTCACGGCTCGGTCGTGGCGCGCGAGTACGGCATTCCGGCGGTCGTCGGCGTCCACCAGGCGACGACGCGGCTCAGGAGCGGGCAGCGCATCCGCGTGGACGGATCGCAGGGCCACATCATCCTGCTGGACGAGGCGTAGCACACGGGGCGCTGCCTGATGCATCGGAGGCAGCGCCCCGTGCGTGGATGGGGCTACACCTGTGATCGAGGCTGCCGGTCTGTGGTCGCGCATGTCTGCGCGGCGATCATACGGATCATGCAACCTCTTCTTCGATCTCATACAGGCTGGAGATCTGCGCTGCCTGGCCCAGCATGGCGATCACCGGGCAGTAGCGCGTCTCGGAGAGCAGGATCGCGCGCTCGACCGCCGCCGGATCGAGCTGTTTGCCGCGCAGCCGGTAGATGATGTTGATCTGAGTATAGACGCGCGGATGCTCGTCGGCGCGGCTGGCCTGCACGGCCACGGTCAGGCCGGTTAGCTTCTGCTGCTTCTTGCGCAAGATCGCCGCCACATCCATGCCGGTGCAGCTTGCCAGGCCGAGCAGCACCAGACGCATCGGCTGCGGCCCCGCGCCGACGCCCCCAGACTCTCTGGTCGCGTCTACGTCGATGTGGAACTCGCCGATCGTGCCTGCAAAATGCATCCCATCGACCAGCGTGGCCGAGGCGGTTTCCAGCGCGTGGGGAATCTCTATGGTTGCCATCATGTCGCTCCTTGAGCTCCTTCGTACTGAGGTGTATTGTGACGTATCGCAGCGCACGCGATCGTTGCGAGATGACAACCTGCAAGAAAAAAGAGACTACCGCTAAATCGGCTTGAGATGCGCCTCGATCTCCGCGCGATGCGGCTCAAGGAAGGGCGGCAGCGCCAGCCGCTCTCCCAGGTGGGCGGGATCTTCGTCCACGCTGAAGCCTGGCCCGTCGGTGGCGATCTCGAAGAGCACGCCGCCCGGCTCACGGAAGTAGATCGAGCGGAAGTAGAAGCGATTGATCACTGGCGTAATGGCAAACCCCGCCTCTCGGACGCGCTCGCGCCACCGCCGATGCTCATCCTCGCTCGGCGTGCGAAAGGCCACGTGGTGAACGCCGCCGATCCCGACGCGACCGGGCGGCAGCTCTGGCCGCTCGTCGATGTGGATCTCGGCCCCCGATCCGCCCGGCCCGACCTCGAACACGAGCGTCTGGCGCGCATCGTTCTCGGCGAAGGGGTAGCTTCCAGCCTGCCGAAAGCCGAGCGCCTCGGTCAGGAAACGGGCAGTGGGCATCGCGCGGTCGACGATCAGCTTGACCGCGTGGAGGCCGCGAATCGCCACTTCCGGCGGCACGGGGCTGCGCCGCCAGGGATCGCCGTCAGCCGTCTCGCCGCCCTCGACGAGCAGAAGTCGCTGGCCCTCTGGATCGGCAAAGACCAGCGCTCCTCGCCCTTTGAACTCAGTGATGCGCGTCGAGTCGATGCCGAACTCCGCGAGCCTCCGCTCCCACCAGCGGAGCGCATCGGCGTCGGGAACGCGCAGCGCAATCGCGCCGATCGAGCTGGTGCCGTGGACATTCGGCCCGATGTTGGGCCAGTCGAAAAAGGTCAGCTCCGTCCCCGGCTGGCCGATCTCGTCGCCGTAAAAGAGATGATAGGCCGAGACATCATCCTGATTGACGGTCTTTTTGATCAGGCGCATGCCCAGCACCTTGGTGTAGAAGGCGACATTACCGGCGGCATTGCCGGTCACTGCTGTGACATGGTGGAGTCCGCCAAGTTCCATCGTGCTTCTCCTGCTAACGCCCGGCAGCCTTTTGTAGCGTGGTGGCGCTCACGACACCGGGCCACTGGTGCGGATCTGGTAGCAAAGGCTGTTCCATAGCCGTCGTTCTGTTTACACTGTGGCACGCTCTTGGTGTTTGATCATGATCTGGAAGCAGAACAAAAGAGCACGTCGCATTGACGTGCCCCTGGCGATAGTTTTCTTCAATTGGCGACGAGCGCTACACCACCCACTCACGCACCGGAGCGAGGCGACGCTCTGCCCCCACCTCAACCGCATCGTCGAGCCGAACCCGGTCGTCGAAGCCGGTAGCGCGTGGCTCGACCTCCAACACCTCCGCCGCGATATAGGCCGCGAGATATGGCGAAATTCGCTGGCTTTCCAGCCCGTCCTCCAAAGTCGTCAGCAAATCGTGGTGCGTCATGGGGTAAACCTCCTTCGTGCGCTTCATTGTCGCACGGTACGCTGTGATATGAGCGATGTATGGCGTCGTACGGCTATATACAGGTAAAGTGGCAAATAGCTGCCGGGGGGAGGCAAGTTTTCCCGCTGCGTGGTGGGAAAGATTCATCTACGTACAATGGTAGCAACAGTATTATCCATCTGTCACACGTTTTGTCAAGTGTCGGGAGCGATCGTTTGACTCGCTGGAATATGCTACACGTACATGTCATGTCCCCGCTCGTCCTTGATTCTTCCATGCTCCGCCAAACGCCCTAGACCGCTGCCCATCCTTTGCAGGTGCCCACGCCCGGCAGCGACCTCTACACTTCGGAATCTGAAACCAGCGCGGAACCCCTACAGAAGGAGAATCACACCATGAGCGAGACGGTGAGCACCAAGAGTTGCATGACGCTCAACCTGGGCAACTACCGGAACTTCATCCAGGAAGTACAGAACGATCCAGCTAAAGCCAACTTTAGCTTCTCCGCCAAAACCTTGTGGAAAGGCGGCACGATCACCGAAACGACCGCCCGCGAGCGCGTGATCAAAGCCGACGAGCCGGAGGTTCTAGGCGGCCAAGACAGCGCCGTCGATCCCGTCGAGCTGCTGCTGGCGGCGCTCAGCAGTTGCGTCTCGATCGGGCTGGTCACGCAGGCGGCCAAGCGCGGCGTCGATTTCGAGGACTTCGAGATCGAGGTCACGGGCGATCTCGACCTGCGCGGCTACCTGGGCCTGGACGAGAGCATCCGCTCCGGCTTTACCAACGTCCAGTACATCGTGCGCATCAAGAGCGACGCGCCGCCGGAAGCGCTTGAGGAGATTCTGCGCGCTGCCGAGAAAACCTCGCCGATGCTCGACAACATCCGCAACGGCGTGCCCGTCACTTCGCGGCTGGAAATGATCGACTAGCCAAAACATTCAACACCCCGGATATGCATGAGCACAGGCACAGCGCGCCTGTGCTTCTTTGTCCCCAAACAATCGCCTCTCGCCGTATAATACGCCGCAACAAAGCTTTCGACGATGGAGCGCAGCCGTGCAGGAACATCCAACCACACGCTTCGAGGCAGACACAGGAGCCGCCCGCAACGAACAGATCATGGTCGGGCTGATCGTAGCCGTGCTCGCCCCTGTCATGCTCTACCTCGCCGGCGCGCAAAACATCCTCCTCCTGGCGCTGAGCGGTGCTCTCGGCGGCGTAGCGGGCTACGGCATCTACGCGCTGCGGCACTATGTTCGAGCGGCCCAGACGATCGAGATCGCGAGCGACGCCGTGATCGTCACCACGCAGCGGCGGCAGATGCGGCTACCGTGGGCTGAGATCCGCGAGGTTGGGCGGCGCTCGCACTACGGCGACTTCCTGCTGATCTACGTGCAGGGCGAGAAACACCCGCACACCATTTTGCTCGAAGGCTACACATCCGAGCAGATCCGCGCGATCGAGGCGCTGATCCGGCAGCGCAGCCAGCAGAACGCGCAGTAAACGCCTATCCTCTCGACATCACACC
>DASUTC010000351.1 GCA_036374795.1 Herpetosiphonaceae bacterium | reverse complement strand
CGCCGCGCTGACATGTAGCAAATCCGCTAGCTTCCGACCTGTGATCGCTGCGCCTCGCGCTTTGTCGCCTGGATATGCTTGGTCGTCACCGAGAGCGCATAGACCGTGATGCCCGCGTGCCGAGGCTCGTAGGCGGGATAGCCCTCGATGATCAAAACATCGTCGGGAGCCTTAATCGCCTCGGACACCTTGTTCCACTGCTTTTTCGCAACCAGCACCAAGTATTTGGTCTGCTGCGGCGGCGCGGGCAGGTTCTTTGGCAGCGGAGGAGCCTTGTCGTTGATCAAGCCAAAAATCGTTACATCGCCCCGCTCGACCACCTGCGAGGGACGCCCAATCACCGTTATCTTCACCGTGCTTGCCTTTCCGTAGTGTCCGGTTAGCTCCTGTAAAACCTGCGGTAGATCCGTCAGCGGCTTGGCTGCACGCTTTTTCCGACGTGGCCGCTGGTCGGCTGGTCGCTTCTGCTTTGGAAAGACCTTGCGGCGCTGTGCGCTGGTAAGGCGCTTGCGTACTAGATAGAAGAAGACGCCGCCAGTGGTACGCCGCCGGTTCTTCTTCTCCAGAAGCATGCCGCCCTGCGCCTCGATCACCTGTGTCTCACGCAGCAGCTCGTCGGCAAAGTCCACGCCCAGGATCTCGACGATGTTCCGAATCTGCGAGACTGGCTTGGGCGCTGTTTCGCCAAGCGCTTCGGCCAGACGCGCTACGTGTTGCTCGATGTCATGTGGTTGTTCGCTCATGCGTCTATTTTCGCAGCGTGCCCGACGATCGTCAAGCGGAATTTTCGGGTCCTAGCGCGGCGTTCAGCGGGCCGAAACGTGTCGCATCGCGCGTAAAACTGAGCGATCTCAAGAGCGTCTGACAGTGGATCGTGGTAGCTGAGACTGGACGAGCAAGTGCACAGGCGAACATCGAGCGCCGCGCAGCGCGATCGTCGGCCAGGCCGTGGACTCGCCCTGCGTGCGATCTTAGCGCTCCACCTGCCACTCGACCAGCGCAGCCGCAACCCAGGTCGGCGGCGGCTGGCGGTATAGCTCGGTCGCGTCGCTGTAGGTCAGGTCCACAATCCGCCCACGCATCGGGCCGCGCAGGTAGCGCAAGACCTGCCCGGCGTCGCGGGCGTCGCTCTTGGCGCGCAGGCAGTGCTGATTGTAGCCCCAGTAGTCGCCCCGTGCCAGGATTTCGAGGCCCTCTTCAATCGTCCGGCGCGCCAGCTCTAGCCCGCCAGCGTCGGGCGGCAATGCCTGATCGGGCGGATCGCCGTAGCCCAGGCCGTGGTGAAAAGCGTCGGCGGTGGAAACGATCACCGCGTCCTCCGCCAGCCGGGCCAGCTCCTCGATCCCCGGCAGCAGGTCGGGCCTGCCAGCCGCCAGGAATGGATAGCGCTCGATCACGTCGGGACCTCGAATGCCGCGCCGTTTGGTTTCGGCGGCCCAGAAATGGCGAAACGTCAGGAGCGCGTGGTCGCCGCGCCACTCCTCGCGGCCAGCGATGCCAGGACCCTGAATGCCCCAGAACGGCCACTGCGCCGGGTCTTCGCCTGCGGCCACGCGGATACGCGCGCGTTCCATCTCGCTCGTAAACGAGTGCAGGACGCTGATCACGATCACTCGATCCGCGCCGCTGTCGAGGCAGGCGTGGACCGCCGCCGCCGTGTGATGACCACAATCCAGTGGGTTGGTGTGCGGAAAGACGACGACGCCGCCAGACCGCAGCGTCGGCGCGAAGTCCCACTGCCGCGCCATGTCGAGCCGCTCCAGCGTGCCGCGCTCGCCCAGCTCCTCATGCTCAGCCTGGTAGAGCGCGTGAATCTCCTGGCGCAGCTTCTCTAGATCGAGTTCCATCGTCCGCTCCTCTCGACCGATGTCGTCGAGTCGTGCCCTGCTCGACGCTTACGACGGCATCCCCTGCCGCCGCAAGGCGTACGACATGCCTGCCTGCAAATCGGCAAAGGTGATGATGCCGCGAATATCGATGCCCAACTGGATGATCGTCTGCGCAATCTCTGCCCGAATTCCTACCAGGACCACCTGCGCGCCCAGCAGGCTGGCCGCCTGGGTCAGGCCGACGATGTGATTCGCGACCAGCGTATCCACCACGGGCACGCCGGTGATGTCTACCAGCATGATCTCGGCCTGCGCGCGTCCAATGCTTTCCAGCGCCGCCTCGGTGATCCGCGCCGCGCGGGCCTCGTCGATCGCGCCGACGAGCGGCAGCAGGAGCACGCCGTGGTAGATCGGGACGATCGGCGAGCTAAGCTCACGAATCAAGGCGCGCTGTCGCTCAAGCTCGCTCGTCTGCGCGATCAGATCGCCCTGAAGGGCCTGATAGACGCTACAGAACGCGCCAAAGTACGACCGCTGGTAGGCATGCAGGATGTCTTCGACGGCGCGCACATCCTCCGGTGTCCAGGGCGGCGCGCTCTGGAGATAGGTCGTCAGATAGTCCCAGACAAACGACCGCATGCTCATAAACGCCAGCAGCATGCCCTCTACCGAAAAGCGCAGGTTCGCGCGTCGCTCGCCGACCTCGCTGGCATACGCCGTGACCGGCCCCTGGTCGTCGTCGATGATCCCGTTGGCAATGACGAGCAAGGCCCGTCGAATGGAGACGCGGCGCTGCTCATACTCGTCGATCGCGAAGTTCTGCCTGGTGACATCCGCATTTCTCGCGAGTTCTTCAATCTTCTGATCCAGGTGATCGCGGAAATATATCCCAAAGGCGGAAGACTGTGCGGTCATAACCCCTCCATAGCTGAGGCGCATGCTCCCGACTATGCTGGGCAAGGAGACGCTGGGTGCGCCGGGTGAATTGTATACCTCTTTTGAACCCTTCGCAAACGAGCAGGTGCTCCTTGCCATGAAAAGCGCCATGATCAGGTTGCGGGCGGTGGTATCATGGCTGCGGAATCCGGCCTTGAGCGAGCACAGGAGGTACGTCGGTATGAGCGAGCCATTTACCCCTCAAAAAAGCGATAAATTCAGCTTTGGCCTCTGGACCGTCGGCAATATCGGGCGCGATCCGTTTGGCGAGCCGGTGCGGCCTGTTCTTGAGCTGGAGCGCATCGTCCAGCGCCTCGCCGAGCTGGGCGCGTATGGCGTGAACCTCCACGATAACGACCTCGTGCCCTTCGACGCCACGCCGCAGCAGCGCGCCCAGATCGTCAGGCGCTTCCAGCAGGCGCTTGCCGACACGGGCCTGGTCGTGCCGATGGCGACGACGAATCTTTTTACGCACCCCGTCTTCCGCGACGGCGCGTTTACGGCCTCGGATGCGGCGGTGCGTGCCTTTGCGCTCCAAAAGACGATGCGCGCGATCGACCTGGGTGTCGAGCTGGGCGCACAGGTGTATGTCTTCTGGGGCGGGCGCGAAGGCAGCGAGACGGATGCCTACCGCGATGGGCGCGACGCGATCAAGCATTTTCGCGAGGCGATTAACTACCTGTGCGCCTATGTCAAAGACCAGGGCTATAGCCTCAAGTTCGCGCTGGAGCCCAAGCCGAACGAGCCGCGCGGCGACATCTACTTCCCGACCGTGGGGCATATGCTGCACTTCATCAGCACCCTCGATCAGCCGGAGATGGTCGGCGTTAACCCGGAGTTCGCGCACGAGCAGATGGCCGGGCTGAACTTCGTCCACGCGGTGGCGCAGGCGATCGAGGCCGATAAGCTCTTCCACATCGATCTGAACGATCAGGTGATGGGCCGCTACGATCAGGATTTTCGCTTCGGCTCCGAAAGCCTCAAGCGGGCGTTCTTGCTGGTCCAGTTGCTTGAGGAGAGCGGCTACGACGGGCCGCGCCACTTCGACGCGCACGCCTACCGCACCGAGGACGAGGATGGAGTCTGGGCCTTTGCGCGCGGCTGTATGCGGACCTATCTGATCTTGAAGGAGAAGGCACGCCGCTTGCGGGAGGATCAGGAGATCCAGGGCTTGCTCGCCGAGCTGCGGCAGCAGGACGCCGCCTACGCCGGGCCGGGCGTGGACGCGGGCTACTCGCGCGATCATGCGCAGACGCTCAAAGCTCACTTGTTCGATCCTGTGGCCCTGGCGCGACGTGGCCGCCGCTACGAGGAACTGGATCAGTTGGTCGTCGAGCTGCTGCTGGGCGTGCGCTGATCAGTCTGACGTACAGGGGTGGTTGCGGAGCGAACTTACTAAAATCGAGGTACTATATATAAGTAAGGATATGATCGACATGTCCTGATGATAGTACACGGCTCGCTACGAGCCGAAGGAAGTCTGGTTATGCTCGATACCATCCAGCCTGAATACGCGATCCGGGGGATTCATCACATCACCCTGGTCTGCTCCGACGCCCAGCGTACCGTTGATTTCTATACGCGCCTGCTCGGTCTGCGGCTGGTCAAACAGACGGTCAACTTTGACGATCCAGGCAGCTACCATCTCTACTTCGGCGATGAGCTGGGACGGCCAAGCACGATCGTGACGTTCTTCGAGTGGCCGCATGCGGGCCAGGGCCGCACGGGGATCGGCGGTACGCACCACTTCGCGCTGCTGGTCGAGACGCCAGAGGCGCAGTTGAAGTGGAAGCGCTGGCTGACCGATCAGGGCATTGCCGTGGATGGCGTGTACGATCGAACCTATTTCCGCTCGATCTATTTCCGCGATCCCGACGGCGTGATCATCGAGATTGCGACGCGCGGCCCTGGCTGGAGCGTCGACGAGGCTCCCGATCACTGGGGCGAGCAGGAGTTTTTGCCGCCGCCCGATCGCACGATTCGGCTGCGCGACGAGGAGCGCATTCGCGCCGAGACATGGCCGGAGCCGGTGACGGCGATCACGCCCGATATGCATCTGCCGGGGCTGCACCACATCACCGCGTTCGCCAGCGACATCGAGCGCACCGCAGTATTTTACGAGGAGCTGCTGGGCATGCGGCTGGTCAAGCGCACGGTGAACTTCGACGATCCGAGCGCGCCGCATCTCTACTTCGCCGTGCCGGACGGGCATCCCGGCAGCGTGATTACCTACTTCGGCTACGGCGGGCGGATGCGCGACGCGCAGATCGGCACCGGGCTGACGCATCACTTCGCGCTTGAGGTGCCGTCGGATGAGGCGCAGCAGTTCTGGCACGAGCGGCTGATGCGCGCCGGGCTGCGGCCAACGCCCCGGCTCGACCGGCAGTATTTTCGCTCGATCTATTTCCACGATCCCGACGGACACATTCTGGAATTGGCGACGACGCAGCCCGGCTTTACGCTCGACGAGCGGCCCGAAGAGCTTGGTCGGCGGCTCAAGCTTCCGCCCTGGCTTGAGGAGTCGCGCGCCGCGATCGAGGCTGGATTGAAGCCGCTGCATGTTAGCACGATCGGCGCGACAACCGGAGGAGACGACCGATGACGCAGAGCACATCGCACCCCGACCTTGGCCTGGTCTATCAACTGCATCTGCCGACCACGCCGCCGCCATCGAATGGCTACCCGGCGGTGGTGGCGATCCACGGACGAGGCAGCAACGCGGGCGATCTGATCGAGCTTGCGCCGTACTTCGGTGCGGACTGGCTGACGATCACGCCGCAGGCACCGTTCGAGCTGGGCTTCGGCTACCACTGGTACGAGGTGCTGCGAGTCGGCGATCCTGAGCCGCGCGGCTTTGGGCAGAGCATCGAGCGGCTGCGGCAATTCGTGGCGAAGCTGCCGACCGCCTATCCGGTCGATCCGCAGCGCATCGTGCTGATGGGCTTTAGCCAGGGCGCGGTGATGAGCTTTGCGCTGGCCCTGACCAGGCCGCAGGACTACGCCGGGATCGTCGCGATGAGCGGCTATATCGCGCGCCAGACGCAGCAGGAGGCCGATCGGGAAGCGCTGACCGGCTTGCCGATCCTGATCACGCATGGCACCCGCGATCCGGTGATTCCGATCGACTTTGGCCGCCACGCGCGCGATTGGCTCGGCGGCACGTCCGCGCAGGTGGAGTATCACGAGTACGGGATGGGCCATCAGGTCAGCGAGGCCAGCCTGAACGATGTGATCCACTGGCTGCACCAGCATAAGGACGTGCCACAGCGCGCTCAGGAGTCGGGTTGATCGAATCGCGCGATTGTGAAATGATCACGGGCGTGCCATCGGCACGCCTTTTCGTACTCAAGAGGAACACCTATGCCGTACATGCTTGGCCTGGATGTTGGCACCAGCGGCGCGAAGGCCGTGGTCGTCGCCGATGAC
Source organism: Herpetosiphonaceae bacterium (assembly GCA_036374795.1). NCBI lineage: Bacteria > Bacillati > Chloroflexota > Chloroflexia > Herpetosiphonales > Herpetosiphonaceae > Herpetosiphonaceae bacterium. The sequence goes on along the minus strand of DASUTC010000351.1, from coordinate 10,458 downwards.
GGACGAGTGATCGCCACGGCGACCGAAGAATATCCGCTCTCGACGCCGCAGCCATTGTGGAGCGAGCAAGATCCGGCGGACTGGTGGCGCGGCAGCCAGGCCGCGCTGCGCCGCGTCGTCGCCGAGAGCGGCGTTGCTGCGGAGATCGTCGGGCTGGGGCTGACCGGCCAGATGCACGGCGCGGTCTTTCTGGACGAGCGCGATGCTGTGATTCGGCCCGCGCTGCTGTGGAACGATGGCCGCACCCAGGCGCAGTGCCACGAGATTACCGCCCATGTCGGCGCGGAGCGGCTGATCGCCATCGCCGGGAATCCCGCCCTGACCGGGTTTCAAGCGCCCAAGGTGCTGTGGCTGCGCGAGCACGAGCCGGAGCACTACGCCCGCGTTCGGCGGCTGCTGCTGCCCAAGGATTATATCCGGCTGCGGATGACCGGCGAGCACGCCAGCGATGCGTCGGATGCCGCCGGGACGCTGCTGCTCGATCTGCAACAGCGCGATTGGTCGGGTACGATCCTCGATGCGCTGGAGATTCCGCGCGACTGGCTGCCGCGCGTCTATGAAGGTCCGGACGTGACCGGGCGGCTGCGCGCCGACGTCGCCGAGGCCCTGGGGCTGACCGCCGGGCTGCCGGTGGTGGCGGGCGGCGGCGATAATGCGGCGGCGGCGATCGGCACGGGCATCATCCGCGAGGGCGCGATCAGCGCGTCGATCGGCACCAGCGGCGTGCTCTTTGCCCACAGCGATACGATCCGGCTCGATCCGCAGGGACGGCTGCATAGCTTCTGCCACGCTGTGCCAGGCGCGTATCACTTGATGGCGGTCACGCTCAGCGCTGGCGGCTCGCTCCAGTGGATGCGCAACACACTGCGTGCGGTCGCTCCCGACCTTGGCTACGATCGGCTGGTGGCGCTGGCGCAGCAGACGCCGCCGGGAGCGGAAGGGCTGCTGTTCCTGCCTTATCTTTCGGGCGAGCGCACGCCGCACCGCGATCCGCTGGCGCGCGGCGCGTTCGTCGGGCTGACGCAGCGCCACACGCTGGGGCACATGGCGCGGGCGGTGATGGAGGGCGTGGTCTTCAGCCTGCGCGACGGTCAGACGATCATGGCTGAGCTTGGATTGCCGCTCGGCGAGGTGCGCGCGATCGGCGGTGGTGCGCGCAGCACCGTGTGGCGGCAGATGCAGGCCGATATGCTGGGCACGCCGATCGTCACGATGCGGGCGGAGGAGGGTCCGGCCTTCGGCGCGGCGCTGCTGGCGGGAGTCGGCGCGGGGCTGTACCCCGATGTGCTGTCCGCCGTCGAAGCCGCCGTCGCCACAGGCGAGATCATCAGGCCACAGCCTGAGGTCCTGCACACGTACGATGAGCTGTACGCGCTCTATCGCCAGCTCTACGGCGCGCTCAAGCCCACGTTCAGCGCGCTGGCTCAGGCGGGTTGATCTTGGGTGCATGCGGTGCGCGGGAACCAATCGCGCCTCAGACTCGTGCCCCAATGCCACCTCTTGGCATATACGGTAATCTGCCGCACATTCGCTGCCAGCGCTCTTGATCGGTCGTCTGGCCGTCGATCAGCGCTATCAGGGCCAGATGATGCGGCCCGTAGATTTTACGAGCATCACGACTTTCGCCGGTGCGTCGACGATGCCTACCGCCTTTATTTGCCCAGGGGAACGATTGTACAGATGTTTCGGGCATAGATCAGCAGGTTCCATGACCTGCTGATCCCACTTTAACCGTCTTAATCGCAAGCCCAGCCCCGCTACGATGGCGCTGGTCATCCCGACGCTTGACTCGCGCGCCTAGCTCGTCGTGCCGCGCTTTAGAGATCGGGCGCTGGCAGCCCATGCGCGCCGAGCGTGATGCCGATCTCGCCGCCGTGGTGGAGATCATGCTCGATCAGGTGCCAGATAACCCAGTAGCGCGTTATGGTGGCCGGCTCGTCAGGCCCCTCGCCCAGATAGGTCTGCTGCCAGTCGTCTGGCGTCCAGCGGCGAATGGCCTCTTGCATCCCCTGCCATGTCGTCTCCAGCCCGGTCACGAGCTCAGCCGCGCTGCGTGTCGGCATTTCTGGTCTGTCCCACGCTCCAAGGGTCGCGAAGGCATCGCCGCCCTCATTCATCAGCAGATAAAACCAGCGGGCACGCGCGCCGATCATATGTCTCGCTATGTCGCCGATCGAGCGCAGGTCTGGCGCGGCGCGCAGGGCCAGTTGATCATCTGTCAGCGGCGTTAGCGCGGCGATGAGTCGCGCCTGATGGGTGTGCCAGCCATCGTAGATCGTCGTCATCGGCTCCGAGAGCTCGGTCATCGATTGCCTCCGTTTTTTTGCGAGCGCTCCTGTTGCTGTCGACCGTCGTGCGCTTGCTTCGCTTAATCTGTGCAAGCTAGCGCCGATGATAGCACAGGTGTGCAAGCGCTCGATCGTGGGCATTGGCGCGTAACGCGGCAGATCGAGCCGCCCCTCCCTGGATGCTCAGCCCTGCTCCTGCAACAACCGCTCGACAGTAGCGCGGAGCGGCAGGGAAGGCACAGCGCCCTCCTGGGTCACGGCCAGCGCGCCCGCAGCGCTGGCATAGCGCAGCGCCGTCGTCAGATCGTGGCCCTCGGCCAGGCTGGCTCCGAGCGCGCCGACAAACGCATCGCCAGCGCCTACGGTGTCGACCGCCGCCACTGGAAACGCGGCGATCGATCGCTCGGCGTCGGGTGTCACCAGCAGCGCGCCCTGCGCTCCGAGCGTGACCACCACCGCTCCACAGCCCCGCGACAGCAGCATCCGCGCGGCCTCGGCGGGTGGAGCGTCGCTATCCAGTACGTGCGCGACCTCAATCGCGTTAGGCACCAGCACATCTGTCGCGGCGAGCAGCTCCGCCGGTAGCCGCTGCGCCGGAGCGGGCGTCAGAATCACCGTCGTTCCTGCGGCGCGCGCCACCTGGGCGGCGTAGAGCGTCGTCTCAAGCGGCACTTCCAGTTGCAGCAGCAGCACCTTCGCGGCGCGAATCAGATCGGCGGCCTGATCGATCGCGGCGGTCGTGAGCGCTCCATTCGCGCCTGGAATTACCACGATGCTATTCTCGCCGCCTTCTTCCACCAGAATCACCGCCGTTCCCGTGGGCTGCTCTCGGCTGGCGCGTACAAACGTCGCGTCGATAGCCTCGTCCTGAAGCGCCTGCGCGATGCGCGTCCCAAAGTCGTCCGCGCCGACGCTGCCGATCATTGCGACGGACGCGCCCATTCGCCGCGCCGCGACCGCCTGGTTCAGCCCTTTGCCGCCCAGATAGGTGCCAAACGCCGTGCCGGTCAGCGTCTCGCCGCGCTGTGGCTGGCGCGGCACGCGCGCCACCAGATCGATGTTGCACGAGCCGACGACCACGACGGAAGCTGTGGCTGTCATAGATGTTGTCTCCTTGTCGCTCCGCCTCCCGCGCGGAGTCGCTGCGCGCATTATGGCATGGATTCCGTCTGACGGGCCAGCAGCAGGCTGCTACAGCTTCCGCACAGGCCACGCGCCAAACGCGATCAGCCGCCCGATGCCACGGCTGACTATGGGCAGGCGCAGGGCCAGGCGCAGCAGACCCGGCAGCCTGAGCGGCGCGCTCGACGAGAGTGCCTGCGCGACGATCCGCCGATGAGCCAGCGCCTGGATCGCCTGGATGACTCTCGTGGGCCAGGCGCGACGACGCTGCACCGCGCGCAGCGTGTCGAGATCGAGCCGCCCGGCTTTGAGCGCGGGGCCAAGCCAGCGCGCCGCGACCACCGCATCTTGAATCGCGTAGTTGATGCCGATCCCGCCCACTGGCGACATCACATGCGCGGCATCGCCGATCAGCAGCAGCCCAGGCTTGAACCAGCGCGCCAGATGATTCGACTCGACCGAGAGCAGCGCGCCCTGCCGCCAGCTTTTCAAATCGTGGAGGCGATCGGCCACCTCCGGCGCGATCTCGGCGATCGTGCGGCGCAGCGCGGGCAGACCCGCTGCGCGCAGCTCTGGATAGCTGCCCTTGGCGATAATATAGCCGACATCCCAGTACTCGAAATGATCCATCAGCACCAGCAAGCTCTGCGGGCCGAAGCGGAACAGCGCTCCTGCCGCGTCGGGATCGTCGGGGCGGCGCGGCAGCCGAAACCAGAACACATCCATCGGCGGCGCGCTCGCGATCGGTTGCAGGCCCGCCAGCCGCCGCAGCCGCGAGAAGCGACCATCCGCGCCGACCGTCAGCAGCGCCCGCACCTCGTGCTGCCCGTCGCGGCCCTGGTAGCACACGCCGCGCACGATGCCCTGCTCCTCGATCAGCGCTTGCGCCTGCGCGCCCATGACGATCTGCGCGTGCGGGTAGTGTCGCACCTCCGCCGCGAGACATTCCAGAAAATGAACTTGCGGCAGCATCGTGATGTACGGATAGCGCGTCTTCAGACGCGAGAAGTCGGCGAATACCAGCGGCCCGCTGCCGGTCTGGAGCGTGAAGTTGCGAATCTTGACGTGGCGCAGACGGAGCACGCGCTCGGCAAGTCCTAGATCGTCCAGCACTTCCATCACCGGCGGGCTGATCGTGTTGCCGCGAAAGTCACGATCGAAATCGGTGTGCGCCTCAAGCAGCATGACCGGAACGCCCTGACGAGCCAGCAGCAGCGTCAACATCATCCCGGCTGGTCCGCCGCCGACTACGCAGCAGGCTGTCTGCCGCACGCCGCGCAGCGGTTGGAAATGCTTTTCTGTGCGCGGCTGCGTCGCGCGTCTCCGAACTGCCACAGCATCCTCTCTTCTCGATACGTCGAGATCGTTGCGGCAATTGTGCAAGCTGCGGGCCGTGGCGATGTGCGTCTTCAGATGCTTCCAGATCCGACTGAGCATAACAACCGAGCCGCCACGTGAGCATGTGCTCGCGTGGCGGCTTGGCTGTACCGATGGGGAGCGGCGCTTAGTACTGAAGGATCGGGACGTAGATGATCGACCTGGCGACGACGATCGACACCGAGTTATTGGTGGTATCGAACGCGCCTGCGCTCGACGTAACGGTCGCCGTGTTGGTAGAGATCAAACCGGCCTCGCCCGAGTCGACTCGCGTCTTGAACACGAGGATGGTCGTACCGGCCTTCCCACCCGACGCGGCGGGCACCGATACATTCCAGGTCAACGTCTGACCGCTGATGGTTGGCGCGCTGCCTGAAACCATACCCAGATACGTCAGGTTGGCTGGCAGCTCGTCCGTGACGGTCGCGTTAATCGGTGTTGTGTTGGTGTTGGCAAGCGAGATGATGTAGCGCACCTCGTCTCCGAGCCGTACGATCGAGCGGTTGGCCTCCTTGGCGATTGCGGGCTGGGCCGGGCAGACAAGGACCGCTGCGTTCTGCACGCCGTCTTTGCGCGGGATCAGGCCATCCGGGCTGGTCGCCTGCTCGATGGTGATGAGTTCGCCCCAGACCTGGCCGACCTCGACCTCGACCTCGAAGATGACCTGGGCCGCGAAAGCGTTCGCAGGCTTGGCCGGAATCGTCTGGTTAACCCAGCTCAGCGTCGTGACTCCGCTGCTGTCGGTGATGACTCGCGGCTGTGTCAGCGCACCAACGGTCTTGATATAGTTCAGGCCGAACGGCAGCGTCGCTGTGATGTTGGTGTTGGTGTACGCATGGCTGTTCGTATTGACTACGGTCAGGCGATAGTTGCGGATGTCCCCCGGCCTTGCGCAGGCAGTCTGTACGATCTCAGGCGCGATCGTGATCATCGGCTGCACGCTGACCGCTTTGGTCGAGTACGTAATCCCGGTATCGCTTTCGGTCCAGCAGCCCGCTTTACAGGTGCCGGGCGAGCCGTCGACGTAGGCTACCAGCCAGTTCTCATGGTTGCCGACGATGTTGCCCGACAACGCGATGAACTTGACCAGCACGGTCGCGTTGATCCCGATGGTTGGGATGACCCACGATAGCTTGGTGCGACCATCGGAGCGCGGCGACTGGGCTGGGTTGGTCTTGATCACGCTGGTCGCATCCATGGCGACAAAGCTAAAGCCCTGCGGCAGCATATCGTCGACGATGACGTTCGTGATCGCGGCGGCAGGATTGGCGTTTCTGATCGTCAGCGTGTACATATGCCGATCGCCCAGGCTGATCGTCGTGCGATCGACCGTCTTGGAGTATTCCAGGCGGGTGCAGCTTACCCTGGCTTTGACACGCGGGATCGGCTGGATCACCGCGTCGACGCCGGGGCTGACCTCGGCCAGGAACAAAGCCTCGTTGTCGTAGGCGGTCGTCGCGCATGGGTCCGGCATGCGCGCGATGATCACGGCCTGAAGCTGCTGCCCCGCGCCCAGGTTCACCAGCGGCCATGCCAGATCGGTCGGCGTCACAAGCTGTGGCTGCGCGTAGCCGGTGACTTGCCGCACATAGGTAAAGTCATCCAGGTAATCGTAGAGGCCCAGGCGGAAGGTTGTCGACTCGCGGTTGGTGAGCGTCAGCGTGAACTGGACCTCCTCGCCGGGACCGGCAGCGGTTTTATTGACGGTCTTTGTTATCTCGACCTGCGGATTGATCTTGACGCAGACCTCTTTGCTGGGATAGCTGATCTCCTCGTTGCCGCTGGTCGCCGTGACCCGGTTGCAGTAATCGACGTAGTACCAGCCGTTGACCTGAAGCGTGTAGCGCAGCCGGATCGTCGCACCGGCAGCCACGTACAGGTTGTTCCAGACGATCGTACCGCCCGCGCCATTGGTGAACGAGTCGGGGTCGCGGCGCGTGCCGTTGAGCGTGGAGCTGCCGACGACGTAGGCGAAGTTCGCGCCCGACTGGTTCGGCAGCAGGTCGGTGACATTGACACTCGGAGCATCGGCAACGCCGCTGTTGGTGATGTCGATCAGATACGAGAAGAGCTGGCCGCGCTGGACAATATACACATCGCCGATCATGGTCGACGGATCGGCGTCGGTGTATTTCTTCACGGCCAGACGCGGCTTCAGATCCACGTCGCCGTTCTTGGATTTGATACACGCCGCTGGCACGCCCGCGGGCGCGACGATCTGCGCCGTGCCGGTTCCGGCCTTGGTGTAGCCGCCGCGCACCCGCAGCGAGAAGGTTTTTTCGACGGGAACGGCCTTCGTTCCGGCGTTGATTGCGAAGGTCCACGTGATACGCCCACCCATCGTCGTGCCGTTGGGAGCGACTGTCGGGGCGGGATTGGCCGTTCCTGGGATGTAGAAGGCGTTGCCCTGAACGTCATAGTGCAGCACGACGTTGTTCAGGTTTTGGTTCCAGTAGTTCTGGACCGTGATCGTGATCGTCGCCTCGTTGCCGTACACCACGCTCGTCGGCTCGGCGACAACCGATTTGATCACCAGCGGCGTTACAACGTCGACGCCGGCTGCATCGCCCGACTCAAGGTAGCGATTTGCGCCGTTGAACGGCATTTCATCGCTGGTGACGTTATAGATGGTGTTGTTGAGCCTTGAGCAGTTCGTGTTGTTATCCAGCTTGCGGAACGTGACCCGATATTCGCGGAACTCGCCGGGAGCCAGGCTGGGAATGTTCCAGGTGATCGTCGTGCCCGTGACGCTGCCGCTCGGCGACGCCGACACAAACTCTCCGCCCGACGGAACCGTATCTTTGAGCACGACGTTGGTCGCGGTGATCGCATCGACGCGGCGCTGTCCGTTCACGATGTCGCCAGGCCCAGTTGCGTTGCCGATCCGAATAAGAAACTCGGCGGTATCGACGACCGGATAGATCTTCTCCGTCGTCAGCGGCGTTTTGGTCAGCACGAAGACAGGGCCGATGATCATCGTGTTGGCCGTATCCTCGCTGGTCGGCGTGCTCTGCGTGCTGCTGAGGTACAGCTTGGCTGAGCTGGCTGGCCGCGTGATCGCCTCGCCGGTCTTGGGATATTTCGCGGCATTGCTGCGCAGGCGCATCATAAAGCTGCCGTTCTGCCCGGCATTCAGCGTCGCGAGTCGCACGCGCATGGTAACGCTGGAGCCGGAGGCGGCAGGCGCGCGGATGACCTCGACCGTCGGCCCGACGACTCTGTCGGTCAGCAGGCCGCAGTTCGCGATCACCGGATCGGGCGCGGCGGGGCAGTGCTGGTACACGCCAGTGGCGGTGCTTTTGTTGACGGTGGCGTTCGACCAGACAAGATCGATCTCCACGCCTGTAACCGCCGCGCCGCCCGTATTGGTGTAGCCGTAGGTGTACGTAATGTAGTCACCTGCGCGGATCGTATCGGGCGCGGAGACATCCAGCCCCACGACGCCCTGAACGCCCAACGGCAGCGCCTCGGCAGCGCCGGGATCGCCCCCGGCTGTCGCCGTGCTATGCGTGGCAGTGGTCGTCTCGGCTTCTTCCTCCTCGGCTGCGGTCGCTTCCGCCCATGCCTCTGCAGCCGACGGCTGCGCTTGTGTCGCTGCGACGCCCTGATCGCCAAGAAGCGCGCGTGCGTTGGTGCGCGGCGGATCGCGGCGATCTTGCGTCGCGCTTGTCGATTCACTCGATACGGGTGATTGGTTCTGCGCGCGCATGGAGCCTGGGGCTAGTGATGCTGACATCACGAGCGCCAGCAGAACAAGCTGGCAGCAGACGCGAAACGGCGATGTTTTCATGAAACGACCTTTCATTACATGGGAAGAACCCAGGAGCAACCGTAGGCTGTGTAGTCGACGCCATAGATGCAGGGGAGTATGTACAACAGCATAAACGCAACATTCATGCAAACGTTACGTGTAAAAAAACCGTATAGTATTCATTGAGACGCGACGAAACACAGCCAATATGACAAAAATGGCCTCGTTTCAGCATAGCAAATCCGCTATCTTGCAGGGTCGATCGTTAGTCCTATGTGGCCGCCTGAAGTACTACTAGCGCAACTGGGACTCGTAACCAACGCGGTATGGCGATCGTCGCCTGATGGTATCCTCATCGATCGCTGTGTCATCTACTGCCACACACGCGGCTGGCTTCGTATGACGAATGTGTTTGCGACCGCGCATATAATGGAGAGCAGCAGAGCCGATTCCGGCTATGTTGACACGCATTCCTCGGATCTGTTGTATAGCTTGAAACGTGGGAGGATGACATGACACCGGCGAGCTTTCCGGACGATTTTGTGTGGGGCACTGCAACCGCAGCATATCAAATCGAAGGCGCGGTCGCTGAGGATGGCCGCGCGCCCTCGATCTGGGATACATTCAGTCACATGCCCGGCAAAACGCACAGCGGCGATACTGGCGACGTCGCCTGCGATCACTATCATCGTTGGGAAACCGACATCCAGCTTATGCAGCAGATCGGCTGTCAAGCCTATCGCTTCTCGATCGCCTGGCCGCGTGTTCTGCCGCAGGGGACGGGGCAGACCAACGCGCAGGGCCTCGATTTCTACGATCGGCTGGTCGACGGGCTGCTGGCGGCGAATATGACGCCGTTTGTTACGCTCTACCACTGGGATCTTCCCCAGGCGCTTCAAGACAAGGGCGGCTGGGCCAATCGCGATACCGTCGAGGCGTTTGTCGAGTATGCCGACGCGGTGGTATCGCGGCTGGGCGACCGGGTGACGAACTGGGTCACGCACAACGAGCCGTGGTGTACCGGGATGCTGGGCAATTTCCTGGGCGAGCACGCGCCCGGCCTGCGCGATCTGCCAACGGCGCTCCAGGTGATCCATCATGTGCTGCTCTCGCACGGTCGCGCAGTGCCGGTGCTGCGCTCGGCGCGCACGGGCACGCAGGTGGGCATTACGCTCAACCTCTCGCCGGGCTATCCCGCCAGCAAGTCGCCGGAGGATGTCGCGGCAGCCGCGCGCTTCGATAGCTTTATGAACCGCTGGTTTCTAGACCCGCTGTACGGGCGCGGCTACCCTGAGGATCTGGCCGCGATCTACGGCCCGGCGATGCCCTACATGGAGCCGCACGATCTCGACATCATCGCAACGCCGACCGATTTCCTGGGCGTCAATTTCTATTTCCCGACGGTCATACGCGCCACGTCGCTGGATGCGAATCCGCTTGGTATCGCGCAGCGCTCGACCGAAGAGGCTGCCGAGGCGGGCAAGGAAATTACGGCGATGGGCTGGGAAGTCGACGCGGGCGGCTTAAGCAATCTGCTAGTCCGGCTTCAGCGCGACTACCTGCCGAAGGCGATCTACATCACCGAGAACGGCGCGGCCTTTGACGATCAGGCGACGGACGGCAAGGTCCACGATCCGCGTCGCATCGCCTATTTGCACTCGCATTTTAGCGCGGCGCATGAGGCGCTGACCAATGGCGTGCCGCTGCGCGGCTACTTTGTCTGGTCGCTGATGGACAACTTCGAGTGGGCCTACGGCTACAGCAAGCGCTTCGGCCTGATCTACGTCGATTACGAGACGCAGACGCGCATCCTCAAAGACAGCGCGCACTGGTTTCGGCGGGTGATCGACGAGAACGCGGTGGTCGAGGCATAAGGTCGGCCCGTGAGATCATCGATCCTTAGATCTCCCCGATTGCGGC
>DASUTC010000350.1 GCA_036374795.1 Herpetosiphonaceae bacterium | reverse complement strand
GGCGCTGTGGCACAAATGGTGGGACGGCGCGGGCTGGAGCGGCTGGGAAAGCCTGGGCGGCTTCTGTGTCTCGTCGCCTGCTGCGGTTTCGTGGGATGCTGGCCGGATCGACACGTTCGTGATCGGGGCGGACCGGGCGATGTGGCATAAGTGGTACGGCTAAGCCTAAGGAGGGCACGCTGTCGACGAGGGCGTCATCTTGACGCCCTCGGTTCGTCTGCGGACTGACACACGCGGTGGCGCTGCGCAGCGTGCATCTGCAAGATCGCCACGAGGACAGGCCCATTGACCGATACATCACCTTTCGGAGGCATACATGGATGCTATGAGCGGAACGAATGAGGGCGGGATGTACCCAACACGAGCCGGTAACGGCGATATGCCGGTCGGCAGGATGGAAGGCGCGCACGGCGGCACGCCCAAGCTCGATCAGGCGGTCGAGCGCGGCGTCGACCAGTTGCTCGCGGTGGTCGATCGGGCGGTGGAGCGCATCGGCGACGAGCGCGAGCGCAATCTTGTGCGCGAGGGCGTTACCACGATCGTGCGCCAGACGTTGTACGAGCTGGCCGAGCAAGAAACGCGGCGGCAGATGGCGCTGGCGACCATGAACGGCGGCATGGCGGTCGGCGATACCGCGCAGGCCGGGATCAACGTGGCGAAGCAGGTGCAAAACCTGGGCTTCGTCGAGTTCACCGCCGGTCTGATCAACAGCACCTTTGACGCGATCATCGGTGCGACGCTCAAGCAGATGGAGGCGTACGCCAAGCTGGTGGCGGATCTTGCCAAGACGCTCAAAGAGTTTCAGGCCGAGAACGTCTCCGACGCGCAGATCAACGCCCACCTGGCGCAGCGCTATCCCGACGGCGAGGGTGGTACCAGCGTACGCGCCGATTTCATCTTCAAGGACACGCCCGACCCCAACAATCCGAGCGGCCCGCCGCTCAAGACCGCCAACGCGAACCTGAAGGAGGTTGCCGACGCGATCAAGCGCGAGACGACCAAGGCCAGCCCTCCGCTAGACCTGACGATCGACGAAGCGGCGACCAGCTTCACCGCCGAGCAGGTGACGGCGATCCAGGCAGCGCTCGGCCAGTCGCTGGCAAGCACGATGCAGGAGCAGCTCCGGGCGATGGCGCGCGAGGGCATGGCTCGCATCGTGATCACCAACGGCGAGATCCTGACCCGGCTGACGTTCAAAGTCACCTCGACCGAGGCGCAGACCAGGCAGGCGACGCGCTATCACCAGGACAGCTTGAAGGTTGGTGTGCGCGGCAAGGCCGGCTGGGGCTGGGGCAGCATCTCGGCCAGCGTAGACTATAGCCAGATCAACGTCAGCACGGTGAACGAAAGCTCCTTCGACTCGCTGACGATGAGCACCGAGATCATCGGCCAGGTGAAGATTAACTTCAAGACTGAAACCTTCCCGCCGCTGACGACCGAAGGCACCTAATCGCTGCTACGCGCAAGGATGCCGCACTGCCCGCGCGGCTGGTTGCATCATCCTTGCGCCGCTCACGATTGCAGAATCAAGCAACCTTTTCGGAAACGTGGCTCCACTATTCTGTACGAGACAGGAGAAGGTTTGGGGGACAATTTGACCCTTGTTCTTTGTTCCTTTGCTCTTTCGTCCCCTGGCCTGACGGCACACTATGTCTGACATTCCCTTTGGCGATCTGATCGCGCTGATCTTCCGCGAGCTGTCCGAGACGTTGGATCAGACCGCGGAGCGAGCCGAGCTGTTGAAGCTGCACGTCAGCGACGTGAACCTCGACATTCCGGCGCATCTGCGCTTGCAGGACGATCCGGCGGGCACAGCCGAGACGCGCCGCCTGATGGTCATGCTGCCGACCGCGCGCGAAACGCCGCCGGTCGGACGCCTCGGTCGCATTCGGATCACGATCGCGCCCAATAGCCCAGCGGAGGAGTCGCCGTGACGAGCAGAGAGCTACTACCGCCGACGGATGCGGCGAGCAATGGCAGGCGCTCCGAGGCAGCCGATGCGCTGTCGAGCGCCGAGAACGTCGAGTGGCAGCTCTCGGAGCTGGTCGATGCGATCAGCGCCGAGATCGATCGGGCCGAGGATACGCTGTCGCTCAAGTCATTTGCGCGCGGCATCTCCTTCGCCATCAAGCAGTTAAGCCTCGATCTCGAAGTGACAGTGCGCCGCGCGCCCGACGGTCGCGTTCTGTTTCGGACCGTCGATCCCGACCAGCAGGGCATGACGCTGCTCAAGCTCGATTTCGCGCAGGTGTTGCAAAGCCAGCTCCAGGGCCTGCGCAAGCCATTGGATCAGCCCGGCGATCCCCGCGATCTGGCGACGCTGCCTGGCATTACGGCGGAGCAGATCAAGCGACTCAACGCAATCGCGATCTACTCGGTAGACGATCTGGAGCGCTACACGCAGACGGCGGCGATGATCGCCGAGGTCAGTCGCAAGACCGACATCGCCGATCCGCAGATTCGGATCTGGCGACATCTACCGTTCCTGTGGGCGCTCAAACCTGCCAGCGGCCCGCCCGGCAGCACGGTGCTGATCGAGGGCGGCAACCTGGGCGCGGTGCCTGACTCCGGCGCGATGGTCTTGTTCGCGGGCCACGCGGCGCAGATCGTGGCCTGGAGCGACGTGCGGGTGACGGTGACGATGCCGCAGGTTTCCGGTCGCGGCGTGCTCTTCGCGATCGTCGACGGGCAGATCACCAACCTGCTGGCGTGGGAGGCGACCACGATCGATCTGGTGGTGCGGAATCTGAGCATCGGCGCGCGCTCTGTGTTCGCAAACGAGCCGTTCCTGGTGGAGGCCGATCTTATCAACCAGGGCAGCATCTCGTCGGGGCCGTTCGAGGTCGAGTGGATCGTCGATGGGCAGCGCTGGCCGCGACAGCCGCACGGCCCGCTGCTGCCCGGCCAGCAATCGCAAGAAAGCAGCACCCGCCGCCAGCTCATGCTCGCAGCGGGCGCTCACACGATCGGCTTCACCGCCGATCCGGCAGGCGCGCTGCCCGATCTGAGCCGCGCCAACAGCACCTTCGATCGGCAGATCATCGTCAGCGCGCGCGAGTACCTGAGCATCGGCGATTTCCGCCCGATCGAGACGCTCGACCCGATCGCGCATGAGCGGCTGGGTCCGGCGGATGTGCTGAGCCTGATCTTTCGCGGCCTGGTGCGCTTCGATCCAGAGCGGCGCGAGCTGGTGCCGGAGCTTGCCGAAACATGGGAGATCGATGGACTGATGGAGGATCGTCTGCGTCGCGGGACGAAGATCAGCATCGTCTTCCGGCTGCGCCGCGATGTGTACTTCCACGACGGCGCGCCGCTGACGGCGCAGGATGTTCTGTTTACCTACAGGTACGCCAGCGAGGTGCCGCACTCGGCCTGGCGCAAGCAGATGAAGGCGATCGAGTCGATCGACCTCATCGACGATCTGACGATCGCGTTCGTGCTGCGCTCAGGCGCTACTCGAACCACGATACAGCAGCTCTTCACGCTGGGCGTGCTGCCGCAGCACGCGATTGATCTGGAGCCTGGCCGCTTTGGCCGCTCGCCGATCGGCACCGGGCCGTTTCAGGTTGCCGAGTTCGCGCCGGGCGCGCCGATCGATCTGCGTGCGTTCGAGGACTATGTTCAGGGCAGGCCGCGCATCGACCGGATGAAGATCGAGGTGATCGATGCTGAGCGGCTGTTCTTGCGCGTTCTGGCAGGCGAGGTCATGGCCGCCGTGCTGCCGGACCTGGAGGACGTTCGGCGGAAGCTTCAGGAGAGCGGCGCGTGGGATCTCTTCCGGGTCGCGGCGGATCAACAGGCGCTACTGCATGTCCAGTCGCGCGGCCTGCTTGAGCGCCAGCCCAATCCGTATGATACGAATTGGAACGCGCATCTGTGGTATCTCAAACAGTAGCCGGGCGTGCGCCGAGAGGCACAAAGCACAAAGAGCAAAGAGCAGGGAGGAAGGAACCTTTGCATGTGGAACTCGACGCTCGGAACTCGAAACCCCGAACAGGTGATCCCGCACTGGACAGCGGTGCTACACTGGACGTACCGCCTGGCTGTCCCTTTTTCATCGCATCCCCCGGACCAGACGCGACTCGCAAGCGTTCTGGAATGATCTCCACATCGCGCCGCCTCCAACTGCAAGAATAACCCGCGAGCGAGTCCTTGTACTGCTAGAAATCCCGCCACGACGGGGCGTATAGCATACGCCCTGCGAGGTCGTTGTATCTGGGCAAGGTGCGCTATGCAACCGACGATCGCCCGCGATCTGTTTATCTCACATACCAGCCGCGATGCGGAATGGGTCCGTGGCTATCTGCTGCCCGCGCTGGGGCTGCCCGCCGAGCGGATCATAACGCCGCAGGATTTCGTGCCGGGCACCCCGATCGTCGATGCGTTCGAGCGCGCGGTGCTGGATAGCCGCTACACGCTGCTGGTGCTGAGCCAGGCGTATCTTGCCGATCAGTGGAGCCAGCTCGGCGGCAAGCTGGCGAGCTTTCTGAGCGTCGACGAGCAGCAGGAGCGGCTGATCCCGCTGCGGCTGGGCCGCTTCGAGCTACCGCCGCAGCTTGGCTTTCGCGTGGCGCTGGATTATACCGCCGAGGCCAACTGGGAGGGCGAAACCGCGCGGCTGCGGGATCTGATCAAGTCGCCGCCGCCGCGTGAGGTCTTCGTCCCCTGCCCGTACCCCGGCATGGTGCCCTTCGGCCAGGACGACGCGAGCCGCTTCTACGGTCGCGACGCCGAGATCCAGAAGATGGTCGATCGGCTGCATCAGCACCGGCTGCTGTTTGTGATCGGGCCATCGGGATCGGGCAAGTCCTCGCTGGTCTTCGCGGGCTTGCTGCCGCGTCTGGCCGCCGGACAGGATTTTCCCAGGGATTTCTGGCGGGTCTGCTCCATGCGACCGGGCAAGCAGCCGACCAAGACGCTGGTCGAGCTGCTGGCGGGCGATGTCTCGCGGCACGCCGAGCTGGTGGCGACGGCGCTGGCGCGGCCGCCGGCGGCGCAACGGCTGCTGCTGGTGATCGACCAGTTCGAGGAGCTGTTTACGCAGGCCGAGCGCGGCGAGCAGATGCGCTTTATCGCGGCGCTGCTGTCGCTGCGCTCCTACGAGAACTGCGTGCTGCTGATCACGATGCGCGCCGATTTCTATCCTGAGCTGATGAGCAGCACGCTGTGGCCGGTGCTGCCCAGCCAGCGGCTAGAGGTCGCGCCGCTGCGTGGCCCTGCGCTGCGCGAGGCGATCCAGTATCCGGCAGCCAGCGTCGGCGCGTACCTCGAACCGGCGCTGGTGGAGCGGCTGATCGCCGATGGACACGACGAGCCGGGCGTGCTGCCGCTGCTTCAGGAGACGATGCGGCTGCTGTGGAGCAAGCGCCAGCGCCGATTGCTCACGCTGAGCGCATACGAGCAGATGGGCCACGACGGCGGCAGCGGCCTGGCGGTCGCGGTTGCCACCAGGGCCGACGCGACGCTGGCGGATCTCACGCCAGCGCAGCGGCAGATCGCGCGGCGCGTGCTGCTGTGCCTGGTGCAGCTTGGCGAGAACTCGCCCGACACGCGCCGCCAGCAGCCGCTCTGTGAGCTATGCAGCCCCAAGGACGAGCCGGACGATTTCAGGTATACCCTGGATCATCTGACCGATAACCGGCTGCTGATCCGCAGCGGTGACGACCAGGCTGCGACCAACGGGCAGGAATCGCGCGTGCTTGTAGATCTGGCGCATGAGGTGCTGATCACGAGCTGGCCGCAGCTCAAAATGTGGCTCGAAGAAGACCGCGCGGGGCTGCTGCTGCACCGGCGTCTGGCGCAGACCTGCGACGACTGGATCAAGCGTCGGCGTGATGTCAGCTTTTTATACGGCGGCTCGCGTCTGGTAGAGGCGCAGCGCTACGCCGAGGAGCATCCCAATGACATCACCGAGGATGAAGATGAATTTCTGGGGGCCAGCGCCGCCCGCGAGCTGGTGCGCGAGCGGTCGCGATACCTCGGCCAGGCGGCAGGCGGCGCGCTCGGCACCGGGCTAGGCTACGGAGCGGCATTTGCGCTCGCGCGATGGAGCGACCCAGGCGCGCTCACGCAAGTTACCGTGGCAGGTTTGTCGCTGATCTTTTTCGTTTTCTTTGCCGTTGGTCAGGTAGCAGGTTTTTGTATCGGGGTGGGGCTGTGGCTCTACCGAGAAAGGCCGACCTTGCGCGCGGCTGCAACGGCGATCATCGGCGCGTGTGCGAGCAGTAGCGCGTTTGTGTTGTTTTCGTGGCTCACATTGCCGCCCGGCGCAATAACAGGCCAGGTGTTGGCGAGGCTGATCGCCCAGGGCCTCATGCTTGGCGCTGGCATCGGCATAGGTGTTGGATGGAAGCAGCGGCAGCCACTGGCGACGATCCTTGGCGGTGTCCTTGGTGTCGGATTAGCCGTTGCGCTGCGTCTGCTGGCCTGGAATCCAATCGTTGCCGTGATCGCCGGGATCTTGCTGGGGACGATGACCAGCCTGGGATTCCGAGCGACGGCTGTTGACAATAATCCACATCTTGTTGTGTAGGTTAGGAGGGCCGCCATGGCTATTACCAATACTGGCTGGCGGCGCTATACATCTTCGTGGCCGCGCGCGTCGCTAGCACTCCTTGCGCTT